>JALSTE010000440.1 GCA_026983855.1 Acidimicrobiia bacterium | reverse complement strand
TTGACCAGGGGGAGTGGCCCCTCGCGGCCCATCACCCGTTCCATTGGGCCCACCTCCAGGCCGGCCTCGGATGCGGCTATGGGTGGATCCGAGAGGATCCAGACCCTCTCCGTCGAATCGGCCATCGCGTCCAGTTGGTCCAGGTCGTCTTCCACGATGATGGCCCCGGCCAGCCCCGCCGCCACCTGGTCGGCGACCGTTCCGTGACGGTGGGGGTGGTACCAGAACAGGCCGCTGCGGTGTCCGACGGGTATCAGGTACTCATAGACCTGGGTCTCCCCGGGGGCCACGGACAGGAAGATGTTGTCGGAGTTGCCGGAGGGGGAAACGAACAGTCCGTGGGTATGAAGATTGGTGTCGGCATCGAGTTCGTTCCGGAGGCGGATGACCAGTCGGTCGCCGGGACGGATGCGCAGGGTGGGCCCAGGTGTCGAGCCGTTGTAGGTGTAGGCCCAGCGGCCGCCGTCCTCCCACGGGATGGAGGAGGCCCCGGCCACCAGGTCGACCTCCAGCAGCCCGTTGCTGCTGGACAGCACCCGGGGTTGGGGGAAAGCCCCGGAGGTGGGCTCCGGCGGGGCTGACGACTCCGGCACCTCTCCGGAGCCCACGCCGGCGGTCGTCTCCTCCGAAGGGGCCGCTGGGGAGGTGGCCGGGGCGGAGCCTCCACTGGCGCAGGCACCGAGGGCGAATCCGGTCACCCCCAGGGCGGAAAGGGTGACGAACCGGCGGCGGGTTATACCGGGAGGGGGTTCCATGGGAATGACGGTAGCGCCACCTTTTCCAATTGTCCGGTCAAGACCTTTCGCGTTGGTAGCCGTTGGCCGGAGCCTCAGGCCCCGACCCTCTGAGGGCGACGGGCGGTCTCGGTAGGGACGGCGACGGGTCGGGGCCGGGCCGCTCCCCGCCGGGGGGCGAGCATGCGCACGATGGTGAGGAACAGCACGATGTGGATTCCGACCACGATCGACACCAGCAGGACCCGATTCGAGATGTCGGTTCCCGCCGCCACCCCGTGCACCGTTCCCATGACGAACAGACCGAAACTCAGGTAGTGCACCCCCCGCCAGAGCTTCCGCGGCAGCCATCGCATCAGCAGCGAGGTGACCTCCACCGCCACGAGGAGGTAGAAGGCGACCACCCCCCAGGCCACGGCCCCGGTCTTCCAGGGGGAGGCCATGGGCACGAAGGTCTCGGACCAGCCGAAGTGCACGTAGTTGTCGGCGGCCAGGCCCCACAGGTGCAGGGCGGTGAACGTCACGGCCAGGCCCCCCAGATACCTGTGGAGGTCGATCAGCCAGGCGGGCGTGGGTTTGCCGGCGGTGATCCGGGTGGAGGCGGCCAGCCCCCAGACGATGGACGCGGCCACGGCCGCCCATGCGATCACTCCGGCTGCTCGGGACACATACCACCAGAATTGGGGATTCACTTGATTCCTCCGAATCTCGAAAGGTCGCCCGCCGGGTGGCGGCCACCCTCCAGGTCGATGAACAATCCCGCCGCGCCGTGGGATTCGATGAGTCTTCTGCCCTTGTCCCGCCCGGCGATCAGGGCCGCCTTGGCCAGACACTCCGCCCACCAGGTCTCCGCCGCCAGAACGGTGACCGAGGCCAGGCCGTTGTCGACGGGTCGGCCGGTGCGGGGGTCAAGGAGGTGATGGTGGATCCGTTCGCCCTGACGCCAGCGGCGGCTGAGAGTGGAACTGGTCGCCACTCCGCCCGAATCGAGGTGGAGCGAGCCGATCGAGGTGCCCGGACGGAGTGGATCCTCGACCTCGACCTCCCAGCTGGGCGCCCGGGAAGGGCGGCCGAAGAACCGGATGTCGCCGCCGAGATCGACGTACCCGCCGTGAGCGCCGGATTCGAACAGCTTCTCGGCGGTGAGATCGGCCGCCAGGCCCTTGCCGATGCCACCGGGATCCAGACTCACGTCGGGCGGAAGCCACACCAGACCGCTGGCCAGATCGTGGACGATCTCGTCGCAGCGGGTCCTGCGCATGGTGATGACGTTTCCCGGGGTCGTGACCGCGGCGCTGGGGGGCGCGGGGTCCAGTTCGAAATGGGTCCGGTCGTACCCCAGCTCGGCCAACTCGTCGGCCATGGTCGGATCGAAGAGCCCTCCGGTGGCCGACCACGCCCGCAGGGCCCGGTCGATCAAGATCGAGGTCTCCGGCCCCACGAGGGTCGGAACACCCGATCGCAGTGCCAGTTGGGAGAGCTCGGAGTCGGGGCGGAAGCGGCTCCACGCCGACTCGAGTCGATCGATGAACTTCCGGGCCACGGGTGCCAGATCTGAACCGTCGTTGTAGACCGTCAGACGACATTGGCTGCCCATGGCCCGGAAGTTCGCCTCACCCACTGCCACCGGTCCTGGGCGGTGGTGGAGCGGGGGCTGGTGGGGGAGGAGGTGGTGGCGGCGGTGGGGGAGGAGCCGCCGTGGTCGGAGG
>JALSTE010000439.1 GCA_026983855.1 Acidimicrobiia bacterium | reverse complement strand
CGAGGACGAAGTCCCGGTCGGTGTCCTCGTGGATCTTGTCCACCGGCTGACCGGTGTGCTCGGCGAGGATCTCCTCCAACATGACCCTCATCCTCTGGATCTCCTGGGCCACCAGCTCGATGTCGGTGGCCTGGCCCATGGCCTGACCGTAGGGCTGGTGCAGCAGGATCCGGGCGTGGGGCAGGGCCAGGCGCTTGCCGGGGGTTCCCGCCGCCAGGAGGACCGCCGCGGCCGAGGCCGCCTGCCCCAGGCAGATCGTCGAAACATCGTTCTTGATGTAGCTGAGGGTGTCGTAGATGGCGAACAGGCCGGTGATGTCACCCCCGGGACTGTTGATGTAGATGTTGATGTCGCGGTCGGGGTTCTCCGACTCGAGGTGCAGGAGCTGGGCGCAGGTCAGATTGGCCACGGCGTCATCTATGGGGGTGCCCAGGAAGATGATGTTCTCCTTGAGCAGGCGGGAGTACAGGTCGTAGGCCCGTTCCCCCCGGTTGGTCTGCTCGACGACGGTGGGTACCAGATAGTTGCGGATCTGGGCTTCGACCAGGCTCACTTGTCGCCCTCCTCGGACGGGGTGGAGTCATCGGATTCCACCGGTTCGGACATCTCGGCCGCCTCCTCGAGGGTCGAGTCGGCTGGCAGTTCATCATCGGATCCGCTCGTCGATCCGGTCGGGGAAGCGGTTTCGGTCTCCTCATCGGTCGGGTTGCCGGTCGGCTCCTCCGATGGCGGCTCAAGGGCCGACCGCTCGATGGGCTCTCCGGTCTCGGCGTCGACGGGGGTGATGTGCTCGACCATCCAGTCCAGGGCGGCCCGCTTCAACAGGTCCGACCTGAGCGACATGAGGCCGTCGGCCTCGGTGAGCCGCTTGCGGACCACCTCCGCCTTCTCCCCCAGTCCCTGTGCGATCCGGGCCAGTTCGGCCTCGATGTCGTCGGGACCCGGATGCAGGTTCTCCGCCGTTCCCACCGCCCTGAGGGCCAGGTCCACCCGGGCCGACCGCTCGGCCGACTCCCGGAGCTGTTCGGTGAACTCCTCCTCGGACTGCCCGGTGATGTCGATCCACTGCTCCATGGTCAGGCCCTGGGCCTGGAGGCTGTAGGCGAGGTGCTGGACCTGCTCGCTCATCTCGGAGTTGACCAGGGCCTCGGGAACCTCGGCCTCCACCAGCTCGGCCAGGGCGGCGGCGGTCCCCTCCCTCAGGGCTTGGGACGCCCGATTACGGGCCATCTCGTCGAGCCGGCGACGGGTGTCGGCCCGCAGTTCCCCGACGGTGTCGTACTCGGTGTTCTCATCGACCCACTCGTCGGTGAGCTCGGGCAGTACCTTCTCACGAACGGCCTTCACCTCCACCCGGTAGGAGATGATCATGTCCTCATCCCCGGGATGGGGGGCCTCGAACTCGATCACGTCGCCGGCGGAGGCGCCGATGAGGTTCTCGTCCAGCTCCGGGCCGACACCCGAGGTGCCCACCTCGTAGAGGTAGTCATCGGCGGTCAGCCCGGGAATGGGTTCGTCCTCGGTGGAGCCCTCGATGTCGATGGTGACGCTGTCGCCCTCCCGGGCCGGCCGGTCCACGTCGACGAGATCGGCGAACTGGGACCGGATGCGGTCGATCTGGGCCTCCACGTCCTCATCGGAGGCCATGGGGAGGGGGATCTCCACCGTCAGGTCGGCGTAGCCGGAGATCTCCAGACGGGGGCGGATCGAGACCACGGCGTCGAAGGCGACGTCCCCCTCCTCCTCACCGGCGGTGATGTCAATCTCGGGGCTGTCGATGGCGTCGATCTCGTTCTCGATGAGGGCGTCGGCGTAGTAGCGGGGGATGGCCTCCTGGAGGGCCTCACCCCGGGCGTACCCGGTACCCACGTAGCGCTCCAGCACCTTGCGGGGCGCCTTACCCGGACGGAAACCGGGAATCCGGACCTCCCGGGCGAGCTTCCGGTACACGGAATCGAGGGATTTGTCGAAGGTCTGCTCGTCGATCTCGACTGAGATCTTGAGCTTGTCGTCGGAAACGTCGGTCACTGAGGTCTTCACAAGGAGCGCAGTGTATCCGGCCCGGTCCCCTTCCCCGCCGGTGGTGGGGCGGCGGCGAACCCCCTCAACCCCACCGGCACCCCACACGGGACCCGACCCGCCTCCCCCTGAGGAGAGAGGTGCGATCGGGTCCCGCACGGTGTGGCAGTCGCTTGTCAGCGCTGAGGTCCCACGAAGGACCCAGACACCTCCGTCGACGACATTCGTTCAATCTTGAGCAGTGCTTCAGTTTTCAATCTCCGTGAGTCGGTCGACCACCGGTTCCCGACCCCCGGGGAGGCGTGTTTCCGCCGGCGCCGGATCGCCACGACCTAAAGTGGACCGGAGCCGTGGGCCTCGGATATCCCGGGAGACCCGAGGGAGCTGTGGGAGAGGGTCCGACGGGGGAATGGGGACAGTGGGAC
>JALSTE010000438.1 GCA_026983855.1 Acidimicrobiia bacterium | reverse complement strand
ATCCGGTGGCGCCATCGCGCGACCTCACCGGCCCCGGCACGTCGTTTGTAACCGTGGCGAGACCCGCAATACTTCACTGTGTGTGTGCAATAGTGAACAATCCTCACTCTCCGTGTACAGTAGCGGGCGCACTTGGCCGGGGACCCCACTCCGGCAGCGACAATTCGGGCGGCTAGATCGATGGGAACGATGACCAGCGAGAGAAATGACACTCCGGGACGGAGGCACCTCACCCGGACCCTGGTGGCCCTGGTGGCCATGATCACCCTGGTGGGATCGACCACCATCGTGGTGGGTGGGGCCCAACCGGCCCCGGCCTCCGAACTGGCCTCGGCCCAGCCCCGCACCGACATCCCCGTCGTACTGGACGGCGAGGTCTCATCGGTGGCCCGGGCCGGGAACACCGTCTTCATCGCCGGGACGTTCACCCAGCTCCGCGACGCCGGTGACACGACCGTGGTCACCCAACCCCACCTGGCGGCCTACGACGCCACCACGGGTGCCCTGCTGACCGGATTCGATCCCGTGATCGACAAGGAGGTCCAGGCCCTGGCGGTCTCCACCGACGGGGGCACCCTCTACGTCGGGGGCCAGTTCTCCAACATCGACGGGCAGAAGCGGCGCAAGCTGGCCGCCCTCGACGCCGCCACCGGCGAGCTCGATCCCGACTTCGTGTTCAACACCAACAGTCGGGTCACCGCCCTGGCGGTGGGCGGGGACCATCTCTACGTGGGCGGCAAGTTCACCGTGATCGGGGGCCAGAGCCACACCCGCCTGGCGGCGATCGACCTCACCGCCGGAACCGTGGACCCGAACTTCAACATCGACATCGAACAGGGCACCGGTTACAACGGGGGCTCGGCCATCAAGGCCCTGGAGGTCTCCCCCGACGGTTCAACCCTGCTCAGTGTGCACAACGACCGTCTGGTCGGTGGTCAGGTGAGAACCGGTGTGGCCCTCATCGACATCTCGGGGCCCGTGGCCGCGGTGAAGCCCTGGTACACCGATCTCTACGACCTGAACCGGTGCAACGGGGCAGACAACACCCTGGTACGTGACGGAACGTTCTCCCCCGACGGCAGCTACCTGGTGATCGTCTCCTCCGGCGATGACTACCCCCCGGCCTGCAACACGGCGGTGGCCTTCCCCGTCGTCGGCACCGGGCGGGTGGATCCCCTGTGGGTCTCCCGGCACTTCGACACCGTGGCCGCGGTGGCCATCACCTGGAACGCCGTGTACGTGGGCGGGCACTTCTTCTACGAGGAGGCCCCGGGTTCCGACGAGCCGTGGCCCGGAGTCGGGCAGAAGTTCGCCGACGGGGACGCCCGCCAACTGGGCGACCAGGTGGTCCTGCACCGGCGGCTCGGCGCCCTCAACCCCGAGGACGGCAAGGCCCTGGACTGGTCCCCCCACACCAACGGTGATCGGGGGATACTGGCTCTCGACGCGGTCGGCGGGGAGCTGCTCATGGGCCACGACGGCGACGAGATCACCGGTCAGACCCTTGGCCGCCACGGCAGCTTCGCCCTTCCCCCCATGCCGCCCGGAGCCGACTACGTTCGCCCGGCCGGGCTTCCCGGCCCCCCGGTGACCACGACCACCACCACGACCGTCCCGCCGACACCCACCACCGTCGCCGGAACGGCACCGGGCCGGGGGTACTGGCTGCTGGAGGCCGATGGGCAGGTCCACCCCTTCGGAGCCGCCGCCGCCCTCACCGCGGCACCAGCCCCCGCCGTGGACATGGCCGTCTCCCCCGACGGCGAGTCGGCCTGGATCCTGGACACCTCGGGGCGGGTCTACGCCCGGGGCAGTGCCATCTGGTACGGCAATGTCGACCTCAACACCCTGAGCCCCGGGGAACGGGTCTCGGCCATTTCCGCCCGCCCCAGCGGTGACGGCTACTGGGTGTTCACCGACCGGGGACGGGCCCTGAACTTCGGTGCGGCACCCGACTTCGGGGACGTCTCCAACCTGACCCTCCGGGGGCCGGTGATCGCCTCGGTCGCCACCGTGAGCGGCAACGGGTACTGGATGGTGGGCGACGACGGCGGGGTGTTCGCCTTCGGGGACGCCGAGTTCCACGGCTCGACGGGAGCCATGACCCTCGACCAGCCGGTGGTCGGGCTGGCCCCCGACCCCGACGGGGACGGCTACTGGCTGGTCGCCGCCGACGGTGGGGCCTTCGCCTTCGACGCCCCCTTCCGGGGATCCCTACCGGGGATTCTGAACGGAACACCCCTGGCCCGGCCGATCGTGGGCATGGTCGCCTACGGCGATGGCTATGTGATGCTGGGGGCGGACGGAGGCACGTTCTCCTTCAGCGACAAACCCTTCCTGGGTTCCCTGGGAGCCAATCCCCCCGACTCCGACGTGGTGGCGATCGCCGCCTTCTGACCGGCGGCGAAACCCCCGAACCTCCGAGGCCCTCAGGCGGTGTTGACCACCCCGAACCCA
>JALSTE010000437.1 GCA_026983855.1 Acidimicrobiia bacterium | reverse complement strand
CCGCCCGACAACGGGGGCGCCGAGGACGTCGAGTTCCACGTGTGCGACGACGTCGTCTGCGCGGCGGGGGGCTCGGCCCGCCTGGCCGAGGAGCTGGCCCGGGCCGGGGGGAGGGTGAAACCCAGTCCCTGTCTGGGTCGCTGCGAATCACCACCGGCCGTGTTGATCCGGCGACGGGGCCGCCCCGACATGTCGGTGGCGGGCATGGACCCCTCGGAGGTGGCCGCCGTGGCCCGCTCCGAGACCCCGGCGACCGAACCCCGGTCGGCCCCCACCGTCGTCTCCCGGGTGGAGGGTCCCTCCCTCGTCTCCCGGGTGGGGGCGGTCGATCCCACCTCACTGGACGACTACCTGGCTCGGGGTGGCTACGCCGGGCTGGAGCGGGCCCTGGAGATCGGACCCGAGGCGGTCATCGCCGCCGTCACCGCCTCGGGACTGGCGGGACGAGGCGGGGCCGCCTTCCCCACCGGCCGGAAGTGGGCCGCGGTGGCGGGGGCGCCGGCCGGCCCCCGGGAGGTGGTGGCCAACGCCGACGAGTCCGAGCCGGGCACGTTCAAGGACCGGGTGCTGATGGAGGGCGACCCGTTCGCCCTCATCGAGGGACTCACGATCGCCGGGTGGGCCACCGGGGCCCGCCGGGGCTGGATCTACCTGCGGGGCGAGTACCCCGAGGCGGCCGGGATCCTCGAGCGGGCCCTGGCCGCGGCCCGGGCCGGGGGTCACCTGGGTGCGGGGTTGGCCGACCGGGGGGTGGACTTCGAGTTCGACATCGAACTGCGTATCGGGGCCGGGGCCTACATCTGCGGGGAGGAGACGGCCCTGTTCAACTCCATCGAGGGCTACCGGGGGGAACCCCGCAACAAGCCCCCCTATCCCACCGTCTCGGGTCTGTTCGGACATCCCACCGCGGTCAACAACGTCGAGACCCTCGTCAACGTGCCCCTGATAGTGGCCTCGGGAGCCCGGGCCGACACCAAGCTCTTCCCCGTATCTGGCGCCGTGGCCCGCCCGGGCCTCTACGAAATGCCGCTGGGGACCACCCTGGGGGAGTTGCTGGACGCCGCCGGGGGCCCGGCCCCGGGGACCTCGATCGGTGCGATCCTCATCGGTGGGGCCGCCGGGAGCTTCGTCGCCCCCGACGCCCTGGAGCTGGAACTCTCCGTTGAGGCCACCCGGGCGGCGGGGGTCGGCTTGGGCTCGGGGGCGGTGGTGGTGTTCGAGGCCGGGAGGGACATGGCCTCGGTGCTGGAGCGCATAACCCGGTTCTTCCGGGAGGAGTCCTGCGGACAGTGTGTCCCCTGCCGGGTGGGCACGGTCCGCCAGCACGAGATCGTCCGGCGTTTGGCGGCGGGGTCGGGTGATGGGGTCGCCCCGGGTTCCGACCTGGACCTGCTGGACGACCTGGCCGCGGTCATGGGCGATGCCTCGATCTGCGGCCTGGGGCACACCGCCGCCGGGGCCCTGCGTTCGGCCCGGGCCCTGGGACTGCTCCGAACGGGACCCGATCGGAATGGAGGTCCACGATGAGCGAACGACCGGGATCGGGGTCAGAGTTCATGAGCACCGTCTCGCCCGGGGTGTCGGCGGGCACCACCCGACCGGGATCGGGGTCAGAGTCCATGAGCACCGTCTCCATCACCATCGATGGGCGTAGGGTCGACGCCCCCGAGGGAGCCACCCTGCTTTCCGTGGCCCGTGAGCAGGGCGTGGAGGTACCCACCCTCTGCCAGCTCGACACCCTCACCCCCGTCAACACCTGCCGGTTGTGTGTCATGGAGCTGGAGGGATCACGCACCCTGGTTCCCTCCTGCTCCCGGTCGGTCGAGGAGGGCATGGTGGTCCACACCGCATCGGAGCGGGTGCGGCACAGCCGTCGCATGGTCCTGGAGCTGTTGGCGTCCTCCGTGGACCTGGACCGGGCCGGACCCGAACTGACGGGCTGGATGGAGGAGTACGGCGCCGATCCCGCCCGCATGTCGGGGGAGAGGGTGGTGGAGGAGCCCCGGATCCACGACGAGCTCTACGTCAGGGACTACAGCCGCTGCATTCTCTGCTACAAGTGCGTCGAGGTCTGTGGCACCGAGGCCCAGCACAGCTTCGCCATCACCGTCGCCGGGCGGGGGTACGGTGCCCGGATCTCCACGGAGTACGACGTCGACCTCACCGAGTCGGCCTGCGTCTACTGCGGTAACTGCATCGGTGTCTGCCCGACGGGTGCCCTGGTGTTCCGCACCGAGTGGGATCATCGTGAGGCCGGTACTTGGAGCCCCGAGACCCAGGAGGTCACCCGCACGGTGTGCTCCTACTGCGGGATCGGCTGCAACCTGGAGCTTCACACCCAGGACGGGGAGATAGTCAAGGTGACGTCCCCCCTCGATCACGACGTCACCCGGGGGAACCTGTGCATCAAGGGCCGTTTCGGCTACGACTACCTCCGCCCCTGATCCCCTGATCTCTGA
>JALSTE010000436.1 GCA_026983855.1 Acidimicrobiia bacterium | reverse complement strand
GGGTGGCGGGCGACGGTGGTCTGCAGATAGTGGTGGTCGACGACGGGTCCGACGACGGCACCACCGAGGCGGCCAACGGAGTCGCCGACCTGGTGGTCACCCTGCCCGAGAACCGGGGAAAGGGGGCGGCGGTGAGGGCCGGGATGCTGGCGGCGACGGGACGCACCCGGATATTCACCGACATCGACCTGGCCTACCCTCCCGAACAGCTCACCCGGGCCCTGGCCGAGATCGAGGCCGGGGCGGACATGGTGGTCGGATCCCGTCGCCACGGTGAGACCGACGCCCTCAACCGGGCCGCCGCCTTCCGGGAGTTGGGCAGTCTGGTGTTCAACCTCTTCACCCACGTCGTGTTGCTGGGTCGCTACCGGGACACGCAGTGTGGTCTCAAGGGGTTCCGTGGCGACGTGGCCGAGATGCTCTTCCCCCGCTGTCGGGTGGACCGTTTCGCGTTCGATGTGGAGTTGTTCCACCTGGCCGAGCGCTACCGTCTCTCCCTGACCGAGATTCCCGTGGTGCTGGACAACGTCGACCAGACCACGGTCAGCCTGGCCGTCGACACCATCAGGATGGTCCGGGACGTGCTGAGGGTGCGGCGTTGGTCGGCCCGGGGGGTGTACGACCTGTCGCCCGGGGAAACGGGCCTCATCGGCCCCACCGGTACCCGGGATCGCCGGTCCCCGGGGTGAGGGACGCGGCTCGGTACCCTTCAGCGAGCGTCCCCGGAAAAAGCCACGAGGTCCCCGACATGACCACCCCGCCCATCGACGCCGCCCGGTTCGACCGGGTGGTCAAGGCCTATGACATCCGGGGCACGTACCCCGATCAGCTCGATGCGGACATGTGCCGGAATCTGGGGGCGGCCTTCGCCCGGTTCTCAGCCGCACCCGAGGTGATCGTGGCCCGCGACATGAGGCCCTCGGGGGTGGAGCTCTCGAGCGCGTTCATCGACGGGGTGAACGACCAGGGGGTCGACGTGGTCGACATAGGTCTGGCCTCCACCGACCTGATGTACTTCGCCTCCGGTCGCCTGGACCGGCCCGGGGCCATGTTCACCGCCTCCCACAACCCGGCGGGCTACAACGGCATCAAGATGTGCGGCCCGGCGGCCCGCCCGGTGGGGGCCGACTCGGGCCTGGCCGAGATAAAGGCCATGGCCGTTTCGGGTTTGGAATCTTCGACCAACCGGGGCTCGGTCCGTCAGGCGGACCTGCTCGAGGACTTCGCCCGCCACGTGAGATCGTTCATCGATCTGGAGGGCCTCCGTCCCCTCAGGATCGTGGCCGACACCGCCAACGGCATGGGTGGGCTGGTGGTACCCGCCGTGTTCGACGCTCTCCCGTTCGACCTGGAGGTCATGTACGGGGAACTCGACGGCACCTTCCCCAATCATCCGGCCGATCCGATTCAGCCCGAGAACCTGGCCGACCTCAGGGCCCGGGTGCTGGAGGTGGGGGCGGACGTGGGCCTGGCCTTCGACGGGGACGCCGACCGGGTATTCCTGATCGACGAGAAGGCCAATCCCGTGTCGGGATCGCTGACCACGGCGATGGTGGCCGCCGCCATGCTCGACCGCTACGGACCGGGGCCCATCATCTACAACCTGATCTGCTCCCACGCCGTGCCCGAGGTGATCGTCGAGCACGGCGGGGAACCGGTCCGGACCCGGGTGGGGCACTCCTTCATCAAGGAGGTCATGGCCCGGACCGGGGCGGTTTTCGGAGGGGAGCACTCCGGTCACTACTACTTCCGCGACAACTACCGGGCCGACTCGGGGATAATCGCCTCCATGGTGGTCCTCGAACAGCTGGCCCGCTTCGACGGAACATTGTCGGAACTGCTGGCTCCCTTCGACCGCTACGCCGACTCCGGTGAGATCAACACCCGGGTGGACGACGCGGCGGCGGTGATAGAAAGGGTGGCCGAGGCGTACCGGGAGTGCCATCAGGACCGTCTCGACGGTCTCACCGTCGAGTGCGGGGACTGGTGGTTCAACCTGCGACCCTCCAACACCGAACCCCTGCTGAGGCTGAACCTCGAGGCCACCGACGCCGACGCCGTCGCCGTCCACGTGGCCGAGGTCAGGTCCCACTTCTGACCGGGAGAAACCCGAACCGATGGCGCTGGACGAGAGACTGCTGGAGATCCTGGCCTGTCCCGAGGACAAGGGTCCCCTCCTGTACTTCGAGGACGAGGCGATACTGTTCAACCCCCGGCTGAAGAGGACGTATCGAATCGAGGACGGTATTCCGGTGATGCTCATCGAGGAGGCGGAATCCGTCTCCGAGGAGGAGGCGGCCCGTCTCACCGCCCGGGCCGAGGCCGAGGGAATCTCACCCACCTTCGAGGTCTGACCGCCGGTTCCGACCAGGTGTGGGCCCGGTTCGTGGGGGAGACCCGACGGGATCCCGTGGGGACAATATGGGCTCACCCCTTGATCGGGGACGGTGGGTGGGTACCCTGAGGTTTCCGGTACCCATTTGTCCAGGGCAGATGCCCAGGTGCCGATTGGAACCAGTCCGAGGTCGCTTCCGAGGTGGGAGGCGACCGGGGCTCCGGAGCCGTCGAGGTCGCCAGACCGTCGGCTGGCCGCGGACCCCGGACCGGATCATCACCCACGACACCGGAGTCACCGGCCATCGGGCCGGCCTCCCGACAACCCTGGAGCACAAGTGACCGAACTTCCCCCCGTACTCGACGCCGGCGACTTCAAGGTCGCCGACCTCTCCCTCGCCGCCGCCGGTCGCAAGCAGATCGAACTGGCCGAGGTCGAGATGCCCGGCCTCATGGAACTGCGGGCCCGCCACTATGACAGCAAGCCCCTGGCCGGGGCCCGGATCATGGGTTCGCTCCACATGACGGTGCAGACCGCGGTGTTGATCGAGACCCTCGTCGATCTCGGGGCCCGGGTCCGCTGGGTGAGCTGCAATATCTTCTCCACCCAGGACGAGGCGGCGGCCGCCGTGGCCGTGGGCCGTCAGGGGACCCCCGATGAGCCCCGCGGGGTGCCGGTCTTCGCCTGGAAGGGCGAGACCCTCCCGGAGTACTGGTGGTGCACCGAGCAGGCCCTGCGCTGGCCGGGGGAGACCGGTCCGAACCTGATCCTCGACGACGGTGGTGACGCCACCCTCCTGGTCCACAAGGGGGTGGAGTTCGAGAAGGCCGGCGCCGTTCCCGATCCCGACACCGGCGGCAGCCCCGACGAGGAGGAGATCCTCAGACTCCTCGGTCGGATCCGTTCGGAGGACCCGAACCTGTGGACCACGATGGCGGCGGGGATCAAGGGGGTGTCGGAGGAGACCACGACCGGTGTCCACCGCCTCTATGAGATGTTCGACTCGGGCGCCCTGATGTTCCCGGCGTACAACGTGAACGACTCCGTCACCAAGTCCAAGTTCGACAACCTCTACGGGTGTCGCCACTCCCTGATCGACGGAATCAACCGGGCCACCGACGTGATGATCGGCGGCAAGGTGGCCCTGGTGGCCGGATACGGAGACGTGGGCAAGGGCTGTGCGCAGTCCCTCCGGGGTCAGGGAGCCCGGGTGATCATCACCGAGGTGGACCCCATCTGCGCCCTGCAGGCGGCCATGGAGGGCTTCGAGGTCGACCGCATCGAGAACGTGGTCGACCAGGTGGACATATTCGTCACCGCCACGGGCAACAAGGACATCATCTCCGCCGAGCTCATGGGGCGGATGAAGCACAACGCCATCGTCTCCAACATCGGTCACTTCGACAACGAGATCGACATGGAGGGTCTCGAGAAGATGTCCGATGTGCAGAGGCGCAACATCAAGGACCAGGTCGACGAGTACGTGTTTCCCGACGGTCACTCCGTGATCATCCTGGCCGAGGGTCGGTTGGTGAACCTCGGTTGCGCCACCGGTCACCCCAGCTTCGTGATGTCGATGAGCTTCACCAACCAGGTCCTGGCCCAGATGGCCCTCCACGACGCCGACGGCGAGATGGCCGTTGGTGTGTACACCCTCCCCAAGCATCTCGATGAGGAGGTGGCCCGGCTCCACCTGGACAAGCTGGGGGTGAGGCTCACCCACCTCTCGCCCGAGCAGGCCGAGTACATCGGGGTCAAGCCCGAGGGCCCCTACAAGCCCGAGCACTACCGCTACTGAGAGCCCGACCCACGGGTTGATTCTCCGGACCGTGCCCCGGCGGGCGGGGGAGCGGTCTGGACCCGGGGGCCCACCGCGGCCAACATGGACCGCGGTGGGCCCCTGTCATGTCCGGTGGTCAGAAGAACGGAAGGATCACATTCTCGTGGAGCAGTTCGAAGGCCGGGTGGCGGTGGTCACCGGAGCCGCCAGTGGAATAGGTCTGGGTCTGGCCCACCGGGCGGCGGCGGAGGGGATGTCGGTGGTGATGGCCGATGTCGAGCCCGAGGCCCTGGCCCGGGCGGCCGGGGAGGTCGCGTCGGGGGGAGCCGAGGTTCTGGCGGTGACCTGCGACGTCACCGACGAGGGTTCCGTGGCCGAGCTGGCCCGCCGGGTGTCCGAGGCCCACGGTGCGTGTGACCTGCTGTTCAACAACGCCGGTGTCTCCGCCGGTGGGCCCATGTGGGAGGTCTCGGAGGCCGACTGGGACTGGGTGATCGGCGTGAATCTCCTGGGAGTGGCCCGCTGCATCCGTCATCTCGTTCCCCCCATGATCACCGAGGGGGGTGGACACGTGGTGAACACGGCCTCGATGGCGGGTCTGTCGGCCATGCCCTCGACCGGGCCGTACTCGGCGTCGAAGCACGCCGTGGTCTCCATGTCGGAGATCCTGGCCCATGACCTGGCCCTGGCCGGGGCCGACGTGGGTGTGTCGGTGCTGTGTCCGGGTTGGGTCGTGACCGGGCTGATGGAGTCCGACAGGAACCGTCCCGGCGGCCCCCGGGACGAGGAACCCGATTCGGAGCCCTCGCCCGAACAGGAGGCGTTCCGTGATGCGGTGAGGTCCGCCTTCGAGTCGGGCATCTCCCCCGCCGAGGTGGCCATCACGGTGTTCGAGGCGGTCCGGGAGGGTCGATTCTGGATTCTGACCCACGAGGACTGGAACCGGGTGGCCGAGGTGAGGTGTCGGGACATCCTCGAGGGTCGGGCCCCCACCCTCGAGCTCTGGCCGATCTAGTCCCGGGCCGCGTTCACCGGCCACGGCCGGCGCGGCCCGAACCCACCCTCACCGTTCGTCAGTCGGGGCACCAGTTGCCGTGGAATCCGTAGGGGACCCGGGTTCCGAGACGAATCTCGGCCACCGGCGGGGCGGACATGTCGCGGGCGTCGACGATGACGACCGAGGACGAATCTGATTCGGCCTCGTAGGTGTAGGCCATGAGCCAGCCGTCGTCCTCCGCCCCCGGTGAGTGGTCGGTGTCATCGCGGGGTACGAAGACCGCCTCCATGTGGTGGCGGCCGGGGGCACCGGTGTGCTCAGTGGTGGTGCCCCGGCTCAGGTCGTGCTTGAGCAGCGCCCCCGGTTCGAGGTGGGCGCCGGACGCCACCGAGTACCCATAGCGGTACGGGAGACCGACGAGATCCTCCCGCAGGCGGGGGAATTCCTGGGGGCGATCGTCGACGGTCTCCTCCGAGACCCGACCGGAGTTGAGATCGAACGTCCACCGCTCGAGGCGTGGTGGACCCTCGTCGGGGCCCACCAGGAAGGTGTCGAACATCTTCGGGTGGCGGACGGCGTCGAGCACGATCCTTCCGTCATCGGTCTCGTGGGAGTTCAGGGGGTGGAAGATGTAGCAGGGATCCACCTCGAACCAGTGAACGACACCCTCGGGCCCGGTGCGGTCCAGCCAGCCGATGCGGGCGGGGTAGTCGGGATCCCAGCGGTAGGGGAGTTGTCGACCGGCCGTGGCCATCTCGATGTCGAAAACGCAGGGGAGGTCCATGACCGCGATGTGGTTCTCGGTGATCGAGGTGTCGTGGATCATCGGACCACCCGTGACGTCCACGTCGACGGTCCTCGAGATGCGTCCCTCGCCGTCGAGGACCAGGTACTGGACCTTGTTGCCCCACCCCCACCAGTAGGCGACGGCGTGGAGGTCGCCCGTTGACGGATCCCTCTTGGGGTGGGCGGTGTAGGCCCGCGGCAGGGTGCCGTCGAAGTCCGACACGGCGACGGTGTCGAGCCCGTCGTCGAGCTCCAGTGGGGGAGATCCCGCCTCGACCAGGGCCCAGGTCCGTCCGGCGTGGCCGATGATGTTGGTGTTGGCGGAGAAGACCCCGTGGTCGGCGGGCCAGGGATCGGGAACCGGTTCCTCCCCCAGCCGGGCCGAGACGTCGGGGCTGCGGACCAGGCGGCTGCGATACCACTCGGCCCTCCCGCCCCTCAGTCGGACCCCGTGGGCCAGGCCGGTGCCCAGGAACCAGTGGTGGTCCGGTGCCGGTTGGTCCAGGGGGTTCGGTCCGATCCTGAGCAGTCTCCCCTCGAGCTGTTCGGGTATCTCACCGATCACCTCCAGGTGGGTGCTCGTCGTCTCCGTCGGAACCGGGGCGAAGTTCCCCAGCAGATAGGGATTGGGCTCCACGGGCATCTCGGCTCCCCTCGTCGCGGCGACCGGTGGCCGCCTCGGGTGTCCAGTGAGTGGCCCGGTGAGCGGCCTCACGATCGCCGAACCCGGCCATGATAATCCGAATCAGAGTATCTCGGTTGAGCCCGGGCCGGTACCGCCGAGAGCCGGGGGCTTCGGTGATCGGGACCCGCGTCTCATCCGCGGGTCCCGTCCGACCCCTGAATCCGGTACTCCCGGATCCGGGGCGAATGAGTGTGGGCCCATGTACCACCCCCCTTCTAGGTTCGGGGCATGTTGTCCGAGCGACGGTGCGGTGGGTGTGGGGAGAGGGACTGGGTCGTGTGCCCGAGCTGTGTCGCCGGGTTGAGACCGGCCCCCCCGATCACGGTGGGGTGCACCGCATCCGCGGCCGCCCTCCTCGCCTACGAGGGCGCCGCCCGCGATCTGGTCGTGGCCTTCAAGTACGGAAGGGACACCCAGGTCGGGAAATGGCTGGGATCCGCTCTTGTCCAGTGGCTCGGGGCTCGCCACCTGCCGATCGGTGCCGTCACCTGGATCCCCACCAGCGGCCGGCGTCGCCGTCGCCGGGGTTTCGACCAGGCCCGGGTCCTGGCCCGGTTGGCGGCCCTGGGGCTGGGTCTCCCGCTCGTCACCACCCTCGCCCGCAGGAGCTCACGCCCCCAGACGGGTCTCGGGCGCAGGGCGCGTCTCGACGGCCCCCGACTCGAACCGGTCCGGCGACGGCCCGCTCCCACCGGGACGGGGAGGCCGGTCCTGCTGGTGATCGACGATGTCATCACGACCGGTGCCACGGCCGCGGCCGCCTGTCGCACCCTCACCGGGTGGGGGTTTCCCGAGCCCCATTTCCGGGCCCTGGCCGCCACCCCGGGGTGATTCGTCGCATCCGGGTCAACGGGGCCGTCAGCGGCCGGAATCAGGTCCCGAGCGAGGGTCATCACCGGAGGGCGGGCCCGGTTCCGGGGCCTACACTGGAGGTACATCGACCAGGAGGAAACTCGGACATGGACGTGATCATCTCAGGGCGCAATGTCGAGCTGAATGACGAGGTCCGGGAGATCGTGGAGGCCAAGATCGGGCGTTTGGACCGCTTCGTGCGGGGAATCGAACGGGCCGATGTCGTCTTCCAGGAGGAGAAGAACCCTCGGATCACCGAAAAGGTCGACCTGGAGGTGACCCTCGAGGGCAAGGGCCATCACCTTCGCTGCAAGGTCAACGGCCCCGATGAGCTCAGCGCCATCGACCGGGCGGTGAACAAGCTCGAGAAGCAGCTCCGAAAGCTGAAGACGAAGCTGGAGAAGAACAAGAAGCACAACGGTGCCAAGGTGGCCCGGATGGTGGAGCCCCCGGCGCCGGCACCGGCTGGGGTGCCACCCGCATCGGAGGCCGGGGAGGTCACCGCCGACGAGCTGGAGTTCTCCGCCGACTGGACCTGGTGGAGGTGCCCGAAGCCGAGCTGGTCCCCGTCGAACTGGTGCGCCGCAAGACCTTCGAGATGTTGACGATGAGTCCCGAGGACGCCGTGGTCCGCATGCAGCTGCTGGATCACAGCTTCTACGTGTTCAACAACTCCGAGACCGGGCGCTGCTCGGTGGTCTACCTCCGGGAGGAGGGCGGGGCCGGACTCATCAACTCAGCCGGCTGAGCGGGCGGGGTCCATCGGGGCCGAGGCGCCCCGGGTATCGGGGCGTCCACCGGTAGGCTTGACGCGATGTCGATTTTCTCGAAAGTCCTTCGCGCCGGCGAGGGAAAGAAGCTCAGGGCCCTGGCCTCGCTGGTTCCCGATATCAACGCTCTGGAACCCGAGATCCAGGACCTCTCCGATGACGGACTGCGGGCCAAGACCGGGGAGTTCCGGTCCCGCCTGGATCAGGGGGCCGATCTAAACGACATCCTGGTGGAGGCCTTCGCCGTCACCCGCGAGGCCGCCCGAAGGGTCATAGGCCAGCGCCACTACGACGTCCAGCTCATGGGCGGGGCGGCCCTGCACTTCGGGTGGGTGGCCGAGATGAAGACCGGTGAGGGCAAGACCCTGGTGTCGACCCTGCCGGTCTACCTCAACGCCCTGGCCGGTAAGGGTGTGCACGTCATCACCGTCAACGACTACCTGGCCAGCCGCGACTCGGAGTGGATGGGGCAGATCCACCGTTTTCTGGGTCTCGAGGTCGGCCTGGTCATCCCCGGCATGGATGACCCCGCTCTCAAGCGGAGGATGTACGCCGCCGACGTCACCTACGGCACGAACAACGAGTTCGGGTTCGACTACCTGCGGGACAACATGGCCCCCAGCCTGGAGGCCCAGGTTCAGCGGGGGCACGCCTACGCCATAGTGGACGAGGTCGACTCCATCCTCATCGATGAGGCCCGGACCCCGTTGATCATCAGCGGGAGGTTGTCCGAGGCGGCCCAGCTCTACCAGCGGTTCGCCCAGATCGCCCGCACCATGAGACGCGACGTCGACTACGAGGTCGACGAGGAGAAGCGCCAGGTGGCGGTTCTCGAACCGGGGATCGAGAAGGTCGAGGCCGCTCTCGGTGTCGACAACCTCTACGACCAGGTCAGTTCCAATCTGGTGCACCAGATGAACGCGGCGCTCAAGGCCAAGGAGCTCTACCGGCGGGACAAGGACTACGTGATCCAGGACGGCGAGGTGAAGATCGTCGATGAGTTCACGGGTCGGATACTCGAGGGTCGCCGCTGGTCGGAGGGTCTACATCAGGCGGTGGAGGCCAAGGAGGGGGTGAAGATCAAGGAGGAGAACCAGACCCTGGCCACGATCACCCTCCAGAACTACTTCCGTCTCTACGACAAGCTGGCGGGTATGACCGGTACGGCCACCACCGAGGCGGCCGAGCTGGCCAGCACCTATGGACTCGATGTCATCCCGATTCCCACCAACAAGCCCGTGATCCGTAAGGACCAGGGCGATCTGATCTACAAGACCGAGGCCGGCAAGTTCAACGCCGTGATAGAGGACATCATCGAGCGGACCGCGACCGGACAGCCGGTCCTGGTGGGCACCGTGTCGGTGGAGAAGTCCGAGCTGCTGTCCCGCGAGCTGGAGAAGAGGGGTATTCCCCACAACGTCCTCAACGCCAAGCAGCACACCCGCGAGGCCGAGGTGGTCACCCAGGCCGGGCGCCTCGGTGCGGTCACCGTGGCCACCAACATGGCCGGCCGTGGTGTCGACATCCTCCTCGGTGGCAACCCCGAGGGCATGGCCGCCCAACGATTGGCGGGGGAGGGGCTGGATCCCGAGACCCCCGAGGGCAGGGCCCGCCTGGAAGAGTTGACGGAGATGTTCGAGGCCGAGTGCCGTACCGAGGGTGACAAGGTCCGCGAACTGGGTGGGCTGTACGTACTCGGCACCGAGAGGCATGACTCCCGTCGCATCGACAACCAGCTCCGGGGTCGGTCGGGCCGCCAGGGGGATCCCGGTGAGAGCCGGTTCTACCTCTCCCTCGAGGACGAGCTGATGAGACTCTTCGCCACCGGGGCCATGAACTGGGTGATGGAGAAGGCCCTCCCCGAGGACGTGCCCATCGAGGCCAAGATGGTCACCAAGGCCATCGAGAGGGCCCAGAACACCGTTGAGCAGCGGAACGCCGAGATCCGCAAGAACGTCCTCGAGTACGACGAGGTCATGAATGAACAGCGGAAGGTCATCTACGCCCGCCGGGACCAGATCCTCCGGGGCGCCGACCTCAAGACCGAGGCCTTCGAGTACCTGGGCCAGGCGGTGGAGGACCTGGTGGAAACCTACTGCGTGTCCGACGTCCGGGAGGAATGGGACGTCGAGGGTCTGCTCAGGGAACTCCGCACCACCTGGCCCTCGGAGATCACCGAGGAGCAGGTGAGCAACTGTTTCACGGTGGAGGAGGTGGACGAACTCCTCTACGCCGAGGGGACGTCGTTCTATGACTCCCGCGAGGCCGAGCTCGGTCCCGACACCATGAGGGAGGTCGAGCGGCAGGTCATGCTGAGGGTGATCGACCAGAGATGGCGTGAGCACCTCTACGAGATGGACTACCTCAAGGAGGGCATCAACCTCCGGGCCATGGGCCAGCGTGATCCGCTGGTCGAGTGGCAGCGTGAGGGTTTCGAGATGTTCGGCGAGATGATGGGCCGGATCTCCCGGGACTTCGTCCGCTACGTCATGCACGTTCAGGTCGTGGTGAATGACCCCGCCCCCCGGCCCACCGAGGTCGAGGCATCGGGCCCATCGGACCCCTCCGAACGTTCCGGTCTGTCGGGCTCCCGGGCCCCGGCATCGGGTCCTCCGGCATCCCCGACACCGAATCCGACCGGTCCCGTCGCTCCGGTCGTGAAGAGTGATCAGGAGAAGATCGGCCGCAACGATCCCTGCTACTGCGGAAGCGGGCGGAAGTTCAAGCACTGCCACGGTCGGTGACCTGACACCTGGGAACAACCGGTGCCCGCGTCCGATGGGACGGGAGCCGGATGATCCGATGTCCGCCCACCCACCCCTGAATTCAACCGAGAGACGATGAAAGACTTCACCGAAACCCTCTCCGACCTCGGGGTCCGGGTCGATCAGGCCGAGGAGTACCTGAGGATCGATTTCGCCCGCGATCGGATTCGACAGTTGGAGGCCGAGGCCTCACGGCCCGATCTGTGGGACGAGCCCGAGTCGGCCCGGAGGATCACCGGTGAGCTGTCCGACCTCCAGGATGACATCAGGACCTACGAGGCGCTCCGATCCGAGCTGGAGGACGCCGAGACCCTCTTCATCCTGGCCCGGGAGGAGAGCGACGATTCCCTCGAGGCCGAACTCGAGTCGACGGTGAGCGACATGGACGCCCGACTGGCCGAGTTGGAGCTGCGATCCCTCTTCTCCGGCGAGCACGACGAG
>JALSTE010000435.1 GCA_026983855.1 Acidimicrobiia bacterium | reverse complement strand
GTCCCCAGGTTGGAGGTCATTATCAGCACCGTGTTGCGGAAGTCCACCGAACGTCCCTGGGCGTCGGTGAGACGACCCTCCTCCAGGATCTGCAGGAGGGTGTTGAACACGTCGGGATGGGCCTTTTCGATCTCGTCGAAGAGCACCACGGAGAACGGCTTGCGCCGCACCGCCTCGGTTAGCTGGCCGCCCTCCTCGTAGCCCACGTAGCCGGGGGGTGAACCCACCAACCGGCTGACCGTGTGCTTCTCCATGTACTCGCTCATGTCGAGGGCCACGAGGGAGTCCTCGTCGCCGAAGAGGAACTCGGCCAGGGTCTTGGCCAGCTCGGTCTTGCCCACACCGGAGGGGCCCAGGAAGATGAACGAACCGCCGGGTCGCTTGGGATCCTTGAGTCCGGCCCGGGTACGGCGGATGGCCTGGGACACGGCCTTGACCGCGTCCTCCTGACCCACGACCCGCTTGTGCAGCTCGTCCTCCATACGCAGGAGCTTCTGGGTCTCCTCCTCGGTGAGCTTGTACACCGGAATACCGGTCCACACCGAGAGCACCTCAGCTATGGCCTCCTCGTCGACCTCGTCGAAGAGATCCACCCCCTCGGCCTTGATCTCGGCCTCCACGGTGGACTTGCGGGCCAGGAGCTCCTTCTCCTCGTCGCGCAGGGATCCGGCCAACTCGAAGTCCTGGTTCTCGACCGCCTGCTTCTTGCGTTCGACCACCTCGGCGATCTTGGCCTCGATCTCCTTGTAGTCGGGCGGGGTCTCCATGCGGCGGATGCGCATGCGGGATCCGGCCTCGTCGATGAGGTCGATCGCCTTGTCGGGAAGCTGGCGGTCGGAGATGTAGCGGTCGGCCAGATTGGCCGCCGCCACCAGGGCCTGATCGGTGATCGTGACCCGGTGGTGGGCCTCGTAGCGGTCCCTCAGACCCTTGAGGATCTCAATGGTGTGGGCCACGGTGGGTTCCTCGACCTTGATCGGCTGGAACCTGCGCTCGAGGGCCGCGTCCTTCTCGAGGTGCTTGCGGTACTCGTCGAGGGTGGTGGCCCCGATGGTCTGCAGCTCACCCCGGGCCAGCATGGGCTTGAGGATCGAGGCCGCGTCGATGGCGCCCTCGGCCGCTCCGGCCCCGACCAGGGTGTGAAGCTCATCGATGAACAGGATGATGTCGCCGCGGGTGCGGATCTCCTTGAGGACCTTCTTCAGTCTCTCCTCGAAATCACCGCGGTAACGCGAGCCGGCCACCAGAGCCCCGAGGTCGAGGGTGTAGAGGTGTACGCCGGTGAGGGTCTCGGGCACCTCGTCGTTGGCGATCTTCTGGGCCAGACCCTCCACGATGGCGGTCTTGCCGACCCCGGGCTCGCCGATGAGGACCGGGTTGTTCTTGGTGCGGCGGGACAGGACCTGCATGACCCGCTCGGTCTCGCGGCTACGGCCGATCACGGGATCCAACTTCTTGTCGCGGGCCAATTGGGTGAGGTTGCGACCGAACTGGTCCAGCACCAGGGAGCCGGACTGGGAGGCTCCCTCGCTCGAACCTCCGGCGGTGGCCCCGGCCGTCTCCTTGCCCCCCGATGACCCGGTGGGACCGGCGTAGCCCGACAGCAGTTGGATCACCTGCTGGCGGACCCGCGAGAGATCGGCCCCCAACTTGACGAGGACCTGGGCGGCGACGCCCTCACCCTCGCGGATCAGACCCAGGAGGATGTGCTCGGTGCCGATGTAGTTGTGCCCGAGTTGCAGGGCCTCACGCAGTGAGAGCTCCAGAACCTTCTTGGCCCGGGGAGTGAACGGAATGTGGCCGCTGGGCGAGGAACCGCCCTGGCCGATGATCTCCTCCACCTGGCTGCGCACGGCCTCCAGGGAGATACCCAGGGATTCGAGGGCCTTGGCGGCCACTCCCTCCCCCTCGTGGATGAGACCGAGCAGGATGTGCTCGGTACCGATGTAGTTGTGGTTCAGCAGGCGCGCTTCCTCCTGCGCCAACACCACGACTCTGCGGGCTCTGTCAGTGAACCGCTCGAACAAATGACCCTCCGACGGTCGGACCCCCTCCGGGGGTACGGGACAAGTCTACCGGTGGGACCGCTCTACTCGCCTCGCGTCCTGCGGGGGCTGGTTGGATTCCCGTCGACCGAATCGGAATCGGTATGAGGTCCGGGAATCGACAAGCAGAACGCAAGGCGACCGGTTTGCATTCCAGGGGCGCCCCCGGGGGGCGTGCGCACCCTCCGGTCCCGCCGTCATCCCAGACCCACCCCGGGTCGGGGTAGGGTCACCGGATGGGCTCACCGGGTCGTCTGGCGGTTCTCACCTCGGGTGGGGACGCCCCGGGGATGAACTCCGCGGTGTGGGCGATCATCAAGCTCGCCGCCACCCGGGGGATCGAGGTGGTCGGCGTGGAGCGCGGCTACGACGGTCTGATCGACGGCTCGTTCCGGGACCTCACCCGAGCCCTTCCCGACTCGGGCCTGGCGCCGGTCCCCGGTCTGGACTGGCTGGCCGCCACCGGTGGAACGTTCCTCGGGTCATCACGGTGTGCCCGCTTCCACTCGGTGGAGGGTCGGGCGGCGGCGGGGACGGCCCTCCGCAGGGTCGGTGTCGACGCCCTCATCGTCATCGGGGGCAACGGCTCACTCACCGGCGCTCACCTTCTGGCCGGGGAGTGTGAGGTCCCCGTGATCGGGATCCCCGCTTCAATCGACAACGACATCGGTGGCACCACCGACGCCATCGGTGTCGACACCGCACTGAACACGATCGTCGAGGCCTGTGACCGGTTGTCCGACACCGCCCGCTCCCACAGTCGGGCGTTCATAGTGGAGGTCATGGGTCGGAACTCTGGTTTCCTGGCCATGTCCGCGGCGGTGGCCGTGGCCGCGGACGCGGTGCTTCTTCCCGAGCAGCCCCGAGAGGAGGGGGAGGTGGTGCACGAGCTGGAGATGCTGCTCCGGCGCAGCTTCTCGGCCGAGCGGGGGAAGCCCCGGGTGTTGATCCTCAAGGCCGAGGGAGTTCCGACACCCACGTCCCGACTGGCCGAGAGCCTCCTGGAACGGGTGGATGATCTCCGGGACGTCTCGATCCGCACCGTGACCCTCGGACACCTCGTTCGGGGCGGCCATCCCACATTTCACGACCGGATGATCGCGGGGCGGATGGCGCTGGGGGCCGTGAACGCCGTCCGGGACGGGCTCAGCGACGTCATGGTCAGCTGGCACGGGGGAATGGGAAGGAGAACCCCGGACCCCCTCGTGACCATCGTCCCCCTGGCCGAGATGATCACCGAGACCCAACGTCTCAGGGACGGAAGTTCGGAGCTGACCGCCATGCGTCTCGGTCTGATCACACAGGTCAGGGGTGTTCTGGCCCTGTAGACCCGGACTCGGTGGGCCCCATGCCGGTCCCCGTCGACCATTCCCGGTGGCGTCCACATTCTCCCCGACCCCACCGGGGCCCCTAGAGTTGGGACGTGACCGCCGTAAGTCCGATCGCCTGGAGAGCCGATCCCGAATCCGACCTGGCCCGGGTGGAGCAACTCCTGCTGTCCTCCACCGTGAACCCCGACCGCGTGCTGTCGGAGATCTCGGCCCACCTGGTCCGGGCGGGCGGCAAGAGGCTCCGGCCCGCCTTCGTACTTTGCAGCTCTCTGATCGACTCCCCCGGGCCCCTCGCAGGGGACGCCATCGGCCACACCGCGGTACAGGCCGCGGTATCGGTGGAGTTGGTCCATCTGGGTTCGCTCTACCACGACGACGTCATAGACGGGGCCGAGACCCGGCGGGGAGTGGAGACGGTCAACCACCGCTGGGGGGTCCTGGAGGCCATCCTGGCCGGGGACTTCCTGATGGCCCGGGCGTCGGAGCTGGCCGCCGGGCTGGGCACGGATATGGCCGAACTCCTGGCCTCGACCATCGGCTGGTTGTGTGAGGGACAGGTGCGTGAGCTGGCCACCCTCCGCGACGTGGAGCGAACCGAGGACCAGTATCTCGAGGCCATAGCCTCCAAGACCGGGGCCCTGTTCGCCACCTCCTGCCGGATGGGTGGGATGGCGGGCGGCATGAGTCCCGAGGACCTCGAACTGGTCACCGAGTACGGCCGCCAGTACGGATTGGCCTTCCAGATCGTGGATGACGTGCTGGATCTCGTCGCCACCGAATCGGAGCTGGGTAAGAAGGCCGGCACCGATCTCCGTGAGGGGGTGTTCACCCTCCCGGTCATCAGGGCCCTGCAGACCGGGGGGGAACTCCGCGACCTGCTCGCCTCGGGATTCGAGGCCGGAGGAGCCGCCCGGGCCCGCGAACTGGTACTCGCAGGTGACGGCATCGACTACGCGGTCGACGTCGCCCAGACCCACATAGACGCCGCCCGCCGGGTCATCGAGCCCCTTCCGGCCGGACCGGCGCTGGAGGGGCTTCGCACCGCCGCCAAGGAACTCATCTCCACACTCCCCCTCACCCCGGCCTGACGGAGCCGGCGGTCACCCCCGAGGCCACGACCCCGAGGCCCCGACCCCGGGGTGGCCCCTGGGATGGGTCGATCCGGCGGCCTAACGTCCCAGTTCGGATCGGGCGATGATCTCCTTCATGATCTCGGTGGTACCCCCGTAGATGGTCTGGACCCGGGAATCCAGGTAGGCCCTGGCGATCGGGTACTCGAGCATGTAGCCGTACCCGCCGAAGAGTTGCAGACAGCGGTCGATACTCCTCTTCTGCATCTCGGTGCACCACCACTTGGCCTCCGCCGCGTCCTCCGCCGTGAGCTCCCCCCGACCCAGGGCCTCCACCTGACGGTCGACGAAGACCTGGGCCAGATCCAGTTCCGTCGCCACCTCGGCCAGTACGAATCGGGTGTTCTGGAACGAGGCCAGCTTCTGCCCGAAGGCCTCCCGTTCCCTGACGTAGGCGACCGTCCATTCGTAGGCGGCGCGGGCATGGGCCACGGCGGTGACCGCGATGCTCAGCCTCTCCTGGGGCAGGTTCCGGACCAGGTTCAGGAACCCCTGCCCCTCACCCCCGAGGAGGTTGGCCACGGGTACCCGGGCGTCGTCGAAGAACAACTCCGCCGTGTCCTGGGACTTGATACCGATCTTGTCCAGGTTCCGCCCCCGGGAGAATCCCTCGGTCCCCTCCTCCACCACCAGCAGGCTCATCCCCCGGTGACGGGCCCCGGGCTCGGTCATCACCGCGGTGATGACCAGATCGGAGTTGATGCCGTTGGTGATGAACGTCTTGGAACCGTTGACGACGAAATGATCGCCCTCACGCACGGCGCGGGTTCTCATGGAGGCCAGATCGGAACCGATGGCGGGCTCGGTCATCGCTATGGCCCCCATCAACGACCCGTCGGCCAACCCGGGGAACCACCTCTGAGCCTGTTCGGGGGTGCTGTAGGCGAGGAAGTAGGGCAGCACGATGTCGTTGTGGAGGGTGATGCAGAACCCCGACCCACAGACCCCGGCCGCCTGGATCTCCTCGTTGATGATCACGTTGTAGCGGAAATCGTCCACCCCTCCGCCACCGAACTCCTCCGGTATCGCCATACCGAGGAAGCCATGGGCCCCGGCCTCGACGAACATGGTCTTGTCCACCTTTCCGGCCGTTTCCCACTCATCGTGGTGGGGGACGATCTCCCTGGCCACGAAACGGCGGACGCTTTCCCGGAACAGGTCGTGTTCGTCCTCGAAAAGCTGTCGATCCATACCCGCAAGCTACCCCGGGCCCCGAACAGGGGCCGAAACCGCCGCACGACGACGGATTCAGGTGAGGGTCTCCATGGCCCACTCACGGTAGGCCCCGGGGAAAGCCCGCAGCCCCACGATCGTGGGATGCTCGCCGAGCCCCTCGAGGGCGTCCACCGCCGCCCTCTCGAAATCCACGGCCACGGACAGCGCCCGCTCCACCGCACCGGTCTCCGAGACCAGTTCCGCCACCCGGGCCGAGACCGCCTCGTCCACGTCCTCGGTGACCAGCAGACGCCGGAGATCGTCTCCCTGGGGCCCGTTCATCACCTCCAGCACCGGGAGCGTGTACACCCCGGCCCGGACATCACTTCCCACCGGCTTCCCGAGCCTCACCGGATCGGCGATCAGGTCCAGCACGTCGTCGATGATCTGGAAGGCCATCCCGTAGTTGCGTCCGAAGCGGCCGAGGGCGGCCACGGTCGCGGTGTCGGCCTCGGCGGCGAGGGACCCAATGCGGCAGGACACGTCGAACAGCGATGCGGTCTTGGCCTCGATGGAGGCGAAATGTTCCTCTATGGAACGGTCCAGAGCCCCCAGGCGACGGGTCTCCAGATGTTGGCCCACGCAGAGTTCCACCACCGTGGCCGCCAGCACCCGGGCCGCCTCGGCCCCCACCCGCGAGGCCTGGACCCCCGCCCGGGCCAGGATGAAGTCCCCCGCCAGGATCGCCTGGTGATCCCCCTCCACGGAGTTGATCGTGGGGACGCCGCGCCGGGTGGCGGCCAGATCGAAGATGTCGTCGTGGACCAGTGACCCGACCTGGACCAGTTCCACGGAGGTGGCGGCGGAGATCACGGCACTGTCGAAGCGATCCTCGATGTTCGCCGCCGCCAGGGCCAGTATCGGCCGTAGACGCTTGCCACCGCCCGAGGCCACCCGGGCCGAGGGGGAACCCAGGACCGTGGAGTCCACCAGGAGGGCCTCGAGCATGCGGTCCTCGACCGCGCCGATCCTCGCACCGAGGTCGTCGATCGCCAGCAGGCGTCCCAGGTAGTCGATGTCCACGCCCGGAAGCTAGCGCCCCTCCGGACCGATGGGGAACAGATCCCCTCCCAGGTCGACCAGGGAGCCGATCAGGGGACCGGCTCCTCCCCACCATCCCCGGTGTCGGTCCCCCCGGCCGCCTGCTCGGGCCTCATGGTCGGGAAGGCCAGCACGTCCCTTATGGTCTCGGTCCCGGCCAGGAGCATGACCAGGCGGTCGATACCCACCCCGAGTCCCCCCGTGGGCGGTAGTCCGTACTCCAGGGCCCTGAGGTAGTCGGCGTCCACCACCATCGCCTCCTCGTCCCCCCGAGCCCGTTCCGCCGCCTGTTCCTCGAACCGGCGGGCCTGCTCATCGGGGTCGGTGAGCTCGGAGAAGGCGTTGCAGATCTCCCGACCGGCCACTATTCCCTCGAACCTCTCGGTGTAGCCGGGACGGGATCGGTGCTCCCGCGACAGCGGCGACACCTCGACCGGATAGTCCATGACGAACACCGGGTCCCACAGGGTCGACTCGGTGGTCTTCTCATATATCTCGAGGATCAGCTTTCCCGGGCCGTAGGAATCACGGATCGGTATGTCGAGATCGGTGGCGATCCGCCTCAGGTCCTCCACTGGGGTGTCGAGATTCACGACGAGCCCGGCGGTCTCCTCGATCAGATCCTCCATGGTGGCCCGCCGCCAGGGCGCGGCCAGGTCGAGATCCCGTCCCCCCACGGACACGACGGTGGTTCCGAGCACCGACAGGGCCACCGCCTCGACCATCTGCTCCACCAGCTCCATGATGTCGCGGTAGTCGGCATAGGCCTGGTAGAGCTCCAGCATGGTGAACTCGGGATTGTGGCGGGTGGACAGACCCTCGTTTCGGAACACCCTCCCGATCTCGTAGACCTTCTCGAACCCGGCCACGGTGAGCCGCTTGAGATACAGCTCGGGGGCTATCCGCAGGTAGAGCTCCATGTCCAGGGCGTTGTGGTGGGTGGAGAAGGGCCGGGCCAGAGCCCCTCCGGGGAGGGGATGGAGGATGGGGGTCTCCACCTCCATGAAGCCCCGATCCTCCAGGAATCTCCGGATGGCGGACACCACCCGACTCCGTAGCTCGAGCGTCCGACGAGCCTCTTCGGTGACCCACATGTCGACGTAGCGCTGGCGGTACCGGGTGTCGGTGTCGGTGATCCCGTGCCACTTGTCGGGGAAGGGCCGTCGGGTCGGGGCCAGAAGCTCCCAGTGATCGACCCTCACGCTCAACTCACCCCGGCGGGTGACCATGACGATCCCCCGCACCCCGATCCAGTCCCCCAGGTTCAGCGAGCAGAACTCCTCGAAATTCTCCGTGGACCGGGCCGGGGCGAAGAGCTGTATTCGGCCGGTGGCGTCGGCCAGGGTGGCGAACGCCAGCTTGCCCTGCACCCGTCGGAGCATCAACCGGCCGGCCACGGAGACCTCGTGATCGGTTTCCGTTCCGGGTTCGAGATCGGGGAACATCTCCCTGATCTCGGCCACCGATGCGCTCTTGTCGAACCGGTAGGGAATTTCGGTCATGATCTGGGCCTCATTGGTCAAGGGCCGGGTATCCGGGCAGGGGTCGGGCCCGCCGGTGGGGACTGGGGGTCATCGACGGATCTGCCGGGATTGGACCGTGGGTCTCAGCCGGCGCGGTGCATGTCGGCGGCACGATCGGCCGCGGCCACGATGCTACGGCCCATCGACCCGATCTTCCGACCGAATATCCGCTCGGTCATCACCACCGCCCGGGGCTGATCGGGCACCATGGCGGTCCAGACCAGATAGCCCGCCATCAGCCCGAGCACACGGTCGTTGACCTCCTCATGGTGGACGAGGACCTTGAGGTTCCGCCGGGTGAGTTCCCGGATCTCGGAATACAGACGATCGAGGGTGACGAGGGTCTCGTCGTTCGCGGGCCCGACGGGAAAGGGACGGTGCAGGGCCCGCAACCCCAGTTCGTCGTAGTTGTGGAGGTTGTGGGGGGCACCGATCAGGGAGATCACGCAGTCGAACTCCTGCTGCCGGATCCAGATGATCTCCTCCTGGCGCCTCACGCGACGGTGACTAGACCCGTAACCACCGGGACGTTCACTGACCGCCAGATGGTTCTTGATCACCCAGGCGAAGTTCCTCGGCCGGATTCCCTCGGCCCACTTGCCCTTCATTTTCCCCCGTACGCCGCCAACTGCACTGATCGGCGGATGCTAGCCCAACCAGACCCGGGACTCCCAGTCCGATTGGCAGCTTAGTTGACGACGGGGATGGGTCCGCCACCGTTCCCACCGGGACCCGGACTCACTTGGGACCGGTGTACCACACGATGTCGGGCAGGTTCCGGTACTGCTCATCCACGTCCAGTCCGTAGCCCACCACCCATCCGGCCGGGATCCGGAAACCGGTGTAGCGAACCATCTCCTCGAGATCGGGCTGCTCCTCACGGGCCAGCAGGGTGCAGATCTCCAGGCTGGCCGGGCCCCGGGCCAGCAGGGTCTTGCGCAGGTAACTGAGGGTGAGGCCACTGTCGAGAATGTCCTCCACCAGGACGATCTCCCGGCCGGTGATGTCCTGTTCGAGGTCCTTGATGATCCTCACCACCCCACTGGTCCTGGTGGTGCTCCCGTAGGAGGAGACGGCCATGAAATCGATCTCGACGGGGGCCTCGATCTCCCTCACCAGGTCGGCGAGGAACATCCACGCCCCCTTGAGGATGCCCACCAGGAGCACCGGTCTCCCGCCGTAGTCCTCGGTGAGCCTCCGCCCCAGTTCGGCCACCTTGTGCTTGATCGCGTCCCGTCCGACGACCACGTCGCCGAGGTTCGGATCTTCCCGTCCCATGATGTCGATACCCACGGTTCGAGGACCCTACCCGTCAGCGCCCCCGAGGGCCATCCCGACCCCGGGGGCCACCTGCCGTCAGTGGCTCTCTCACCCCTCACTCCATCCCGGGACCCTCCAGAAACAAACGACCCCGCGACCTCCTCACCCTGCGTCCGGCCCCGACGTCGGTGGCCCGGGCCCGCCCCCGGGCCACGTCCATCACCCTCTGAACCGTGGCGGCGTCGGGCGGATGACCCCCACGACGGAGCCAACGTCGCAGGGCCCGGCGGGCCAGGGCCGGGTGACCACCGATCAGGGCCGAGACGTCGGAGGGGTCCAATTCAGCGGCCAGGGAGTCCAGCAGGTCCACCTCATCACGGGCCAGACCGGCACTTCGGGCCAGCAGGGGCACCGGATCGCGCTCGAACACGTCCCTCAGCAGCGGCAACACCTCCGACCTCACCCGATTGCGGCGGAAACGTGGATCCCTGTTGGAGGGATCGCGTACCGGTTCGAGCCCCAGTTCGGCGCACAGGGCCTCGGTCTCGTGACGTCGCAGACCCAACAGTGGACGTCGGTCGGGCCTCATGGCCGCCAGGGCGTCGAGAGCCCCGCCCCGCAGTAGTTGTAGCAGCACGGTCTCGGCCTGGTCGTCGGCGGTGTGGCCGGTGAGCACGTCCCCGGGTAGGACACCGTAGCGGGCCACCCGGGCCCGGGCCTCGAGATTCGCCCCCTCACCCACCTCCACCCGCCGGGACTCGAAACGGGCCCCGAACCGGGACGCCGCCGCCGCCACCACCTCGGACTCGGCCCGGGAGCCCTCCCTCAGACCGTGGTCCACGTGGATGGCGGTCACCTCCCTACCGGTGTGGCGGGCCAGCACCAGCAGGGCCAGGGAATCAGCCCCGCCCGATACCGCGCAGGTCACCGAAGCGGCTCCGACCGGAAACCGACAGCGCTCCGCCAGCCGGTCGAGGAGGCCCGCCGGGGCGCCGAGCTCCTCGGTCACGGCGTCAGTCCGCCGGCACCGGGGGACGGACCCGACTCAACCACAGGGAGGGATCACGGATCTCCTCCATCGACGGCAGGTGATCGGCCGCCTCCCACACGACGGCCAGGCCCTCGGGGCCCCGGTCCAGTTCGACCACCTCGATGAACGCCTCACCGAGGGCGTACTGGGCCAGCTTGGCCTCCATCCCCATGAGCTTCTGGAGCAACCTGGCCGCGCCCCGACGGTTGTTCCGACGATCGTGCAGCACCCGGTGGAACCTCTCCGAACCCGGGACCTCACCGGCCCCGGCCCGACCCATCGTGACGTCTCCGTGACCCTCCAGCAGGCTCATCAGACCCGACACCCGGTCCAGGACGGCCTTCTGCTCGTCGGTGGCGAACAGCAGGGCCAGACCCCCCTCGAGGGGATCCCGGCCCTGGCGCTTCTCGCTGATGATCTTGCGTACCCCGGCCAGGATCCGTTCGGGGTCGGGGTCAGCCGACTCCAGGGTGGCCTTCACCAGCCCCAGGAAGTGCTCCCTCATCCACGGCACGCCCGTGAACTGGGCCCGGTGGGTCAGCTCATGGAGGGCCAACCACAGCCTGAACTCCCCGGGGGGGAAGGCGTACCTCTTCTCGATGGCCAGCACGTTGGGACCCACGTAGTAGACGATGTCCTGGTCATCGGGGTCCTCATCCTCGGTGAGCAGCAGGTCGTACTGGCCCAGCACCCTCTTGGACATCCAACCCAGAACCAGACCCAGCTCGGCGCCGGCGACCTTGCGGGTGAGCCCCGCGGTCGGTCCGGGCCTCAGCTTCTCCTCGAGCTTGTCGGTGAGCGGACGTAGCAGGCGCTGGAAGGACTTGATGTTGGCGTCAACCCACTGAGACCGG
>JALSTE010000434.1 GCA_026983855.1 Acidimicrobiia bacterium | reverse complement strand
CCCGGTTCACGATCATCGAGGCCCTTCCCTACGACCGGCCCAACACGACCATGGCCGGTTTCCCGATGTGCGCGGCCTGCAGGGCCGAGTACGAGGACATCGGCGACCGCCGTCACCACGCCCAGCCCATCTGCTGCCACGATTGTGGGCCCACCCTCACCTTCGAGTCCGTCGCCGGAAGCGGACCGTTCGACCGAAATAAGCCGTTCGGCGAAGGTTATTCAGCCAACGGAACCGATTCAGCCCATCGGGCCGGTGGGTCCGAGGTGATGGGTTCGGGCGGAGGAACGCGGAACAGGTCCAGCGGATCGGAGAGGGCCCTGACCGCCGGAAGCATCCTGGCCGTGAAGGGGCTCGGGGGCTACCACCTGGTCTGTGACGCCGGATCGGGACCGGTGGTGGCCGAACTGCGTTCCCGCAAGCACCGCCCGGACAAGCCCCTGGCGGTGATGGTCCGCGATCTGGAGACCGCCCGACGCCTGGTGCACCTCGATGGAACCGAGGCGGACCTGCTCACCTCGCCCGCCCGGCCCATAGTGCTGGCCCGGAGGCGGGCCGACGCCCCGGTGGCCGATGAGGTGGCACCGGCTGATCCCTTCCTGGGGGTGATGCTGCCCTACACCCCCCTGCACCATCTGCTGCTGGGCGATGATCCGGTGAACGGGACCGAGGTTCCACCCGTGCTGGTGATGACCAGCGGAAATCGCTCCGGTGAGCCCATCTGCCACCTCGATTCCGAGGTGGGGCCGAAGCTGGGGTCCATGGTCGACGGCTACCTGACCCACGACCGTCCCATCCACGTGCCCTGCGACGACTCGGTGATGAGGGTCGTGGCCGGGCGGGAGCTGCCGGTGCGCCGGTCCCGAGGCTACTGTCCCATGCCGGTCTCCCTTCCCGAACCGGTGCCACCATCGCTGGGGGTGGGGGGTGAGCTCAAGAACACGTTCTGCGTGGCCGAGGGGGAGCACGCCTGGGTCAGTCAGCACGTGGGCGACATGGGCGACCTCGAGACCCTGAGGGCCTTTGAGCGGTCCCTGGGTGACTTCGAGCGCATGTACCGGATCGCCCCGGAAGTGGTCGCCGCCGACGCCCATCCGGGATACCGCACCGGGGTCTGGGCCGGTCGGCGCCCCGGCCCGGCCCCCGTCGCCGTCCAGCACCATCACGCCCACCTGGCGGCGGTCATGGCCGAGCACGGCGTAACGGGGTCCACGAGGGTCCTGGGTTTCGTGTTCGACGGCACCGGCTACGGAGAGGACGGGGCGATCTGGGGCGGTGAGGTCCTCCTGGCCGACCGTTCGCGGTCCCGTCGGTTGGCTCACCTCGCCTACGTGGATCTCGGTGGTGGGGATGCCGCCATCCGCCATCCGGTACGCAGCGCCCTGAGCCACCTGAGGGCCGCCGGGGTCGACTGGGCACCCGATCTGGCCCCCGTGGCCCATCTGGCCGGTGTCGATGAGGTGGGCCTGAGGCTCTACCGGACCCAGCTCGAGCGGGGTGTCAACTGTGTCCCCACCTCTTCCATGGGGAGGTTGTTCGACGCCGTGGCGTCGATCTGCGGGCTGCGTCACTCGATCAGCTTCGAGGCCCAGGCGGCTCTGGAGCTCGAGGCCGCCGCCCGCACCTGGGGAGGTCGCATCCCCCGGTACACCCTGCCGGTGGTGGATGGGGAGATCGCCACCGGGGGCCTGGTGCGTGGTGTGGTCGCCGATCTGCGGTCGGGGACCCCGGTGGCCGCGGTGGCCCGGGGTTTCCACGCCGCCATCGCCGATCTGGTGCTCTCGCTGTCCGTGGATCTGGTGGGGCCCGGTGGTGGCGGCAGCGTAATTCGGGACGCCGGGGTACCGCCGGGGTCTCCGGTGGTGTTGAGTGGAGGTGTGTTCCAGAACGCCCTGCTGGTGGAGATGATCCTCGACGACCCGCGTGCCGACGATCTGGGGATTCTCACCCACCGTTTGCTGCCACCCAACGACGGGGGGCTGTCCCTGGGCCAACTCTGGGTGGCCACCTCCGGGCGGAGCGGCGGTGATGGACCCGAACCGGGTTCCTCCGCCGACGCCGATGGTCGGGTCGGGGACCCAGGATCGACAGGTGTCGAAGTTGCCGAGACAGAAGACGGCCGGGTCCCATCGCCCGGCGGCGAGACCGAGGAGAGCTGACATGTGCCTAGCCGTACCGGGAAAGGTCGTGGAGATCCGCGACGACCGGGGGACCCGAATGGCCACCGTGGACTTCAGCGGCATCCGCAAGGAGATCTGCCTGGCCTACCTGCCCGACGTGGAGGTGGGTGACTACACGATCGTCCACGTGGGCTTCGCCATCTCCAAGCTGGATGAGGAGTCGGCCCTGGAGACCCTGGCCATGTTCAAGGAACTGGGAATCCTCGAGGAGGAGCTCGGGGTGGAGTCGACCGAGGTGGGGGGGACGGCCTCGTGAAGTACATAGACGAGTTCAACGACCCGGTTCTGGCCCGGCGCCTGTTCGACGAGATAGCCCGGATCACCACCCGTCCCTGGGCGATCATGGAGGTCTGCGGGGGTCAGACCCATTCCATAATCCGCAACGGGATCGATCAGTTGCTGCCCGAGGAGGTGGAGCTCATCCACGGCCCGGGTTGCCCGGTGTGCGTCACCCCCCTCGGCGTCATCGACAAGGCCCTGGCCATAGCCGCCCGCCCCGATGTGATCTTCTGTTCGTTCGGGGACATGCTGCGGGTGCCGGGTTCGGAGCGCGATCTCTTCCAGATCAAGAGTGAGGGGGGTGACGTCCGGGTCGTGTACTCCCCCCTCGACGCGGTCCGGATCGCGGAGGAGAATCCCGACCGGCAGGTGGTTTTCTTCGCCATCGGTTTCGAGACCACCGCACCTCCCAACGCCATGAGCGTGAAGTTGGCCCGGGACCGGGGTCTCACCAACTTCTCGGTCCTGGTCAGCCATGTGCTGGTTCCGCCGGCCATCGAGGCCATAGTCGGTTCGCCCACCAACCGGGTCGACGGATTCCTCGCCGCCGGACACGTGTGCTCGGTCATGGGCTCATGGCAGTACGGCCCTCTCGTGGAGAGACACCGGATACCCATCGTGGTGACCGGATTCGAACCCCTCGACGTGCTGGAGGGAATCAGGAGGGTGGTCGCCCAGCTCGAGGAGGGCCGGGCCGAGTTGGAGAACGCCTATGAGCGGGTGGTCCGTCCCGAGGGGAACGTTCCGGCCCAGGCCATGATCGGGGAGGTCTTCGAGACCTGCGACCGCCAGTGGCGGGGTATCGGGGAGATCCCGATGAGCGGCTGGCGACTGGCCCCCGCCTTCCGTGATTTCGACGCCGAATACCGTTTCGACGTGGGGTCGATCAACACCGAGGAGTCGGGACTGTGTCGGGCCGGTGAGGTCCTCCAGGGTCTGATCAAACCCAACGAGTGTGAGGCCTTCGGTCGGGAGTGCACGCCACGGAATCCCCTGGGCGCCACCATGGTCTCCGCCGAGGGGGCCTGCGCCGCCTACTACCAGTACCGCCGGCTGGAGGGTCCCACCGAGGTGGGTGTGTCGGTTGGCTGAGGAGACCCCGGCCCTTGATTTCGAGGGATGGTCCTGCCCCCTGCCGCTCCGCAGCTATCCCCGGGTGGTCACCGGCCACGGCGGGGGAGGGAAGCTCTCGGCCGAACTGGTTGAACATCTCTTCATGCCCGCCTTCGGGGTGGAGAGCGGATCCGAGTTGACCGACTCCGCGGTCCTGACGGTGGGGGATGGTCGACTGGCGTTCTCAACCGACTCGTACGTGGTGCGCCCCCTGTTCTTCCCCGGGGGGTGCATCGGGGACCTGGCCGTCAACGGCACGGTGAACGACGTCGCCATGAGCGGTGCGGTTCCCATCGCCCTGTCGAGCGGATTCATTCTCGAGGAGGGACTGGAACTCGACGTCCTGGGCAATGTGGCCGAGGCCATGGGGCGGGCGGCCCGGGAGGCGGGGGTGAGGCTGGTCACCGGCGACACCAAGGTCGTGGGTCAGGGGGCGGCCGACGGGTTGTACGTGAACACCGCCGGCATAGGTGTGGTTCCCGAGGGGGTCGACATCCACCCGCTGCGGGCCCGGCCCGGCGACCAGATCATCGTCTCGGGGCCCATCGGACTCCATGGCGTGGCGGTGATGAGCGTCCGGGAGGGCTTGGAGTTCGGTACCGAAATCCTCAGTGACTCCGCTCCCCTGAACGGCCTGGTGGCGGCCATGTTGACCGCCTTTCCCGATCTGCACGTGCTGCGGGATCCCACCCGGGGCGGTCTGGGGGCCAGTCTGTGCGAGATCTCGGCCACCGCGGGGGTGGGGATCGAGTACGAGGAGACCGCGGTGCCGGTCCCGGCCGAGGTGGCGGCCGCCTGCGGCTTCCTGGGGCTGGATCCCATGCACGTCGCCAACGAGGGACGTCTGGTGGCCTTCGTCCCCCCCGAGGGTGTGGACGCGGTCATGAACGCCATGCACGGACATCCCCGGGGCGCGGGGGCGGTGAGGGTAGGCCAGGTGGTCGAGGACCATCCGGGGGTGGTGGTGGCCCGTACCCGCCTGGGCGGTACCCGCATCGTGGATCTGCCCCTGGGTGAGCAACTACCCCGAATCTGCTGATTCCCCAACCCTGTCCCGCGGTTCCATCGGGCTCCTGCCGCCAACCCGCCATCCCGGCCAACCTCCCGATCCGGGGGTGGGCGGGACCCGCTGCCCGTCGCGGTGTGTGACGACTCCGGACAGTCCCCGATCCGGGGGGATAGGACCCGTTGGAGCCGGGGCGGTTGGGGGAGACGATGTCAGGCGCAGTCGGCGCAGCGGCCGCCGATGGTGATGTGGCCGAGTTCGGCGGTGAAGCCGTGCTCGTCGGCCAGTCGACGGGTCAGCTCGTCGAACAGGGACAGATCCAGGTCGAAGGCCTTGCCGCAGTGGTCACACACCGCGTGTTGGTGGTGATCCCGGGCCACGTGGTGGGACACGGCCCGATGGGCCAGGTGCACGTGATGAACCAGGCCCTGCTCCTCGAGGTACTCGAGGGTCCGATAAACGGTGGACAGATGGATCTCGGGTTGGTCCCGACGGATCCGGACGGCCAGCTCCTCGGTGCCCAGGTGCTCGTCGCGGTAGCGGACCAGAGCCTCGAGCACGGCCCTCCGGGCGGTGGTGACCCTTTGGCCCCGCGAGCGCAGGAGCGTGAGCATGTCCTCGACGTGACTGCGGTCGGGAACGGCGGCCATGGCCGCAGGCTAGTGGCTTGGGTCAGCCGACCATGAGGGGCGGTTGGGGAACTCCCGGGGTCCGGAATCGAGACCCCGACGGGGTCAGCCGGCCATGAGGGCGGGCAGGGAACCGTCTCGCCCCAGGATGAACAGGATGCCCAGACCGATGCTGACCACGGCGGTGAGCCCGGCCAGGGCCGTGCGCAGGGCGGGGCGACGGTTCAGCCCCACGAACCCGATCGACGTACCGACGGTGATCAGGGTGTTGGACATGAACAGGCCGGCCAGGAACACGGCCAGGACCGTGATCCCCAGGGCCGTGCCCCCGGCCTGGGCGGCGGCCAGGAAGATGACCACCTGGGTGGGGGTCTCGGCCCCTACCCCGTGGAGGACACCGACCCCCAGGGCGGTGCGGGTGCCGTAGACGGGCACGGCGGTGATCTCGGGGGTGGTGGTGGAATCCTCACCGGGGTCGGGGGACCCGAACCGATCGGCGACGCGGCGCCAGGTCCTCCGGACGAGCAGCAGGGCCAGCATCCAGCGGCTGTGCGAGTGGGCCTCACCCCGGTTTCGGACCAGGGTCCAGGCCAGTAGGAGCCCCAGGAGGAGAAGGGTCCAGCCCACCACCCGGCCCATGACGGAGTCGACACTGTCGGGGAGGGCCCGTCCGAAGGCGATCACCATCACCCCTATGACGAAGACGACCCCGGCGTGGCCGGCGGCGTAGACGGAACCCAGCCAGATCCCCCTCCGGGCCCTCTCCTGGCCGGCGGTCATGTCGGAGATGGCGGCGATGTGATCCCAGTCGATGCCGTGACGCAGGCCCAGGGCCAGGGAACTCCCCAGAAGGCCGAGTTCGAATCCGGTTCCGCCGGAGATACCCAGGATCACACCCCGAAGATATCCGCAAATCAGCCCCTGATGCGAATTGTTCGCATCTTCCCCTGGTTCTGTGTGCCCCTGGTTCTGTGTGACCGAGGGGTGGCGACGGTTGCGTTCAGGCCCGGGGATCGGGGGATTCGTGACCTGGTGGGATCGGGGTTGGTTCCGGTTGGGTTCGGTAGCCCCGATCGGGGGTGGGGTGGGGGTGGGGTCCGGTGCGGGAGTACAGTCGGAACCACGGGCGAGATCGGTAGATCACGCCCGACAACCCCCCTCCAACATCCGGGAGTCACCGTGAAGGATCCAGTTCGCGTAGCCGTCACCGGAGCCGCCGGTCAGATCGGCTACAGCCTCCTGTTCAGAATCGCCTCGGGATCCATGCTGGGTCCCGATCAGCCCATCATCCTGCAGATGCTCGAGATCCCACCGGCCATGAACGCCCTGGCCGGGGTGGCCATGGAACTCGACGACTGCGCCTTCCCCCTCCTGGCGGGGATGGTGCAGACCTCCGATGCCAATGAGGCCTTCGCCGACATCGACTACGCCCTGCTGGTGGGATCCCGGCCCCGTACCAAGGGCATGGAACGCAAGGACCTGCTCGAGGCCAACGGCGCCATCTTCACCGGGCAGGGAAAGGCCCTGTCGGACTCGGCCAAGCCCACGGCGAAGATCCTCGTGGTCGGCAACCCGGCCAACACGAACTGTGTCATCGCCATGAACAACGCCCCGAACATCCCCGACAGCCAGTTCACGGCCATGACCAGGCTGGATCACAATCGGGCCAAGGCCCAGCTCTCCCACAAGGCCGGGGTCTCGGTGAACGACATCACCCACATGACCATCTGGGGCAATCACTCCGCCACCCAGTACCCCGACATCTTCCACGCCCGGGTGGGGGGCCGCCCGGCCCTGGAGGTCATCGGCAACGACACGGACTGGGTGGAGAACGACTTCATCCCCACCGTGCAGAAGAGGGGAGCGGCGATCATCGAGGCCCGGGGGGCGTCCAGCGCCGCCTCGGCCGCCTCGGCCGCCGTCGACCACATGAACTCCTGGGCCCTGGGGACCCCCGAGGGCGACTGGGTATCCATGTCGATTCCGTCCGACGGTTCCTACGGCACCCCCGAGGGCATCATCAGCTCCTTCCCCGTCACCTGCCGCGACGGTCGCTATGAGATCGTCCAGGGACTGGACATCAACGACTTCTCCCGTGAGCGGATGGAGGCCACCTGGGCCGAACTCCTGGAGGAGAAGAACGCCGTGGCCGAGATGGGACTCCTGGGCTGACCTCCCCCCCGGACCTCCTGATGTCGCCGGTCCGCCTGAGCGGCGCGGTTCCCGGGTTCGGGGTGTCCCCCGTGGTCGGGGGCTCCTGATGTTGCAGGCCCGGTTGGACGGAGCCGATCCGGAGTTCGGGGTGTCCCTCGTGGACGTCGAGCCCCCGCCCCTGCCCAACGGCGAATGGGTACGGGTGGAGGTCGCACGCGGGGGGATATGCGGCTCGGACCTGGCCATGATCCGGCCGGTCGGGCCACGCAGCACCCTGTGGGCCGGTCTCGTGGGGACACCCATCGAGATGGGGCACGAGATCAGCGGGGTGGTGGTCGAGGCCGGGGCCGACAGCGAGCTCCCGCTCGGCCGTCTGGTGGCGGTCGATCCGATTCGGTCGTGTGCGACCCGGGGTCTCGATCCGTGTCCCTCTTGTCGGGCCGGAGTCCCTTCCACCTGTACAGCCCTGGACGACCCCACCCACGGGCGGGGATGGGGTCACGGTTTCGGGCGGGGGGTGGGGGGTGGCTGGAGCCAGAGCCTCATCGCCCACCGGAGTCAGCTCCATCCCGTGCCCGATGGGGTCGACCCCGCCACCGCCGCCCTCACCGAGCCTCTGGCCGTGGCCCTGCACGGGCTGCTCCGAACCCCGCTAACCCCCGGTTCCCCCACCCTGGTCATCGGAGCCGGACCGATCGGGCTGGCGGCGGTGGCCGCCCTGGGGGTGCTCGACCCCGACATCGAGGTGACCGTGCTGGCCCGGTATCCCTCCCAGGCCCGGGCCGCTCTGGCCCTGGGCGCCTCGACCGCGGTCACCGAGTCGGACCATGGGGCACTCATGGAGATTCTGGCCGAGAGGTCCTCCGCCGGTGTGCTGGGCCGGGGCGGGGACTCCAGCCTGAGGGGGGGATTCGCCCAGACCGTCGACACCGTCGGCAACGGGGGCACCGTGGACCTGGCCTGCCGGGTGACCAACGCCCGGGGCACCGTGTACGAGATCGGCGCCCCCGGGATCGTCACCACCGACCTGTCGATGCTGTACCGCAAGGAACTCCAGATGGTCGGCACCCTCTGCTACGGCCACGATCACGGCCCGGGGGGAACCGTCCACACCTTCGACCGGGCCCTCGACGCCCTGGCCGCCGGGGCCTTCCCCGCCGAGGTGGTGGTGAGCCACGAGTTTCCCCTGGAACGGGTGCGGGAGGCGTGTGAGACCGCTCTCGACAAGACCACCGGGGCCCTCAAGGTGATGCTCCGCCCGAACTGAACCGGGCCCCGGGGTCCACTGGTGGCTCAGCCCGAGGCCGGACGATCTCTCCGCGGCTCCGTGGTGCGGTCCGTGGTGTGGGGGTCTACCTCAGGAACCGGCTGGTGGTGTTGTCGGCCAGGACCTTCCCGCCGGTCTGGCAGGTGGGGCAGTAGTGGACGGTGTACCTGCGGTACTCCACCGCCCGGATGAGGTCACCACACTCCGGGCAGGCGTCACCGGTGCGGCCGTGAACCCGGGAGGGGCGTTGGGCCGAGCGGCTCATGGCATCGAGTCCGCGGTCGAAGGCGTACCCCTCGGCCACCACGGCGGAGATGGCTTCCACCACTGCCGACACCCGCCCATGGTCCAGTGCCGAGGTGTTGACGAAGGGCGAGAGCCGGGCCCGGTGACACACCTCGTCGGCCAGACGGCGTCCCAGCCCCGACAGGATCGACTGTCGACGTAGGAATCCGTGGAGTCTCATCGAGTGCCCAGCCATGAGGGCGGCCATGGCGTTCACGTCCAATTCGGTCGCCACCGGTCCCAGCGACGCCAACGGTTCCTGTTCCAGTGGGTCTCCCCCCACCACCCACACACCGGCCCGGTGCTCGGTTCCCGGCTCGGTCAGTAGCAGGCGACCGTCCCCCTCGAACGTCCACCGGGCCATCCCACCGCGTGGTCGCCGGGCCCGGGACGTGTCGGGCCTGAGGCGTCCGCCCTGCATCAGATGGACGACGAAGTGGACGGCGGGCTCCCCGTCGGGATCGTCGAAGGTCAGAATCAGGTACTTCGCCCGATTGGTGACCGCTCTGAGGACACGGCCGACCGCCACGTCGGGGGCGGGGTCGAAGGTCTTGAGCACCGAGAAGGACAGGGGTTCGAACCGCGCGAGCGTCCGTCCCGCGTACCCGGCGTCGAGACGCTCGGCGTGGGCCCTCACCTCGGGCAGCTCCGGCATGGGCCCAACCTAACGGGTGCAGGGCCGCACAGCCGGTGCCGCCCTGAGCCTTGGACACCCCGCCCCGTCGGGCGGGCGTTGTCGAGAGGACGGGGTGTCTTCGGCTGCCAGGTTCAACGGGGTCGGCACCGATGGATGACACCTGTCGGGTGAATTTCTCCAGCCGTCCCGATCCGGGGGACACGGCCCGGCGAGGGACGGGTCCGGGCTAGCGTCGGACCATGGGAACACCGGCCGGGGACGGCGTCGTGAGATGGTGGGTTCAGCCCGGCCCGGCGGGGGAGTTGGTGGTGGCCGCCACCGCCCGGGGGGTGTGTCTGGTGGAGTGGGAGGCGCCCGGGCGGGGGGCGGACCCCCCGGAGAGGTTGGTGGCGGTGGGGCGACCGGTGGAGGAGAGGGTCCCGGCTCTGGCCGATCGCTGGGACGCCTACGCCGACGGTGACCGAACCGCACTGTGCGACGTACCGGTGGACCTGATCCTGGCCGGAACCCCGTTCCGGGTCGAGGTGCTGACCGAGTTGAAATCCCTGCCACCGGGACGGACCGTCACCTACGGGGAGCTGGCCTCCCGGGTGGGCCGGCCGCGTGGGGCCCAGGCGGTCGGGGGTGCGGTCGGCGCCAATCCGGTCCCCGTGGTCGTTCCCTGCCACCGGGTCATGGCGGCCGACGGTTCGCTGGGGGGATTCTCTGGGGGTCTGGCCACCAAGCGGGCCCTCCTCGCCCACGAGGGACTGTTCGTGCCCGAGGGGGGCTGGGTGGCGTCACACCGCGACGACTGAGGGACCCACCGGCGCAGTCCGTCTCTCCACCGTGGCGCTCACCCTCGCGGGGTGGGCCGACGGTCCGGGGTGCCGGCAATAGGGGGTCGCGACGGTTCCCTCGGTGGAATCAGGCCCTGATGGGGGCTTGAGGCGGTGCCTGTGGTGGTACCGGTGGGAACAGCCCCCGATGGGCTCGGGGGCATTGGGCTTCGGCCCCCGGGACCGGGTCAGTGGCGGAGGCCGGCGACCCGGCCGAGGTGGGGTCGGCTCGGGCTCCCGGGTTCGGGTCAGCGGCCCTCGTTCTCGAGACGGTTCGCCAGCACCTCCACCCCGGGGCCGGTCAGCTCCCCGAGGGCCGGCCCGCGGCCCCATATGGCCATCATCAGTGATTCGGCCGGGCCCCTCAGGAGGTCGCCGTCCCCGGGCCCACCCGTCCAGTCCAGGTCGGTGGCCTCGAACCGGAGGTTGTCGAAGCGCCCCTTGGGAAAGACCGATCTCTTCCGCGGCTGGATGGACTTGGTGAGGATGAGTCTCAGACCCTCCTCGGGGAGGTCCCGCTGGATGCCCAGGGGCCGGCGTATGTCCTGGCCGTGGACCAGCAGGTCGGTGTAGGGGGCCTCGGGCCCCGAGCCCGGCGGGGTCCAGTGGTCGTCGGCGATGGTCCGCAGGTCGGCGACGATCTGGGTGGGGGGTCGGGTGGCCATCTGATGGGCGAGCCGGTCCATGGTGGCGTCGAAGTCGCCGCGGTTGCGGGCGAACATCATCATGAACTTGAACATGCCCACATTCGGCCCGGTGAGCAGGTGTCCGGCCACCTCACGCACGGTCCAGCCCTGGCAGAGGCTCGGGGTGCGCCACTGTTCCTCGTCGAGGGACTCCAGCAGAGCGGCCAGCCCCAGGCGCTCGTCGTGTACCCAGTTCCAGATGTCCGCCGGTGTGTCCATGGTGCCGAGACTAGGTGGCGGGGCCCTCGGGCCGCTGTCCGTCTGGGTGTGGGGTCGGTGGGCCCTGCGTCGATACCCCGCCATCCGGCTGGGAGTGGGGTGGGGGAACGCCCTATCTTGGGTACCGAGCACGACTACCCGTGGGGGTGAGGGTGATGATCAGCCAGGAGCAGAACGACC
>JALSTE010000433.1 GCA_026983855.1 Acidimicrobiia bacterium | reverse complement strand
CCGGCGCTCGATCTCCGCCCTCACCGCATCCGGGTCGGTCTCACCGGTCTGAGCCGCCCGCCGACGGGCCCGGACCTCGGGGGGTGCGGTGAGATAGATCTTCACCCCGGCGTCGGGGAAGACCACGGTGCCCATGTCGCGTCCCTCCACCACGCAGGCCTCACGCCGGCGGGCCCAGCGACGCTGCATCGCCCGCATCAGTCTCCTCACCTCGGGTACGGCGGAGACGGCGGAGACCGCGGCGGTGACGTCGGGGCCCCGGATCTCCCCCGTGACGTCCCGGCCATCGACCGTCACCCCATCGGAGATCTCGATGTCGAGGCCGCGGGCCACCCGGGCCACGCCCTCGGCGTCCCCTGGATCCACACCCGCCGCCAGCACCCCCCACGCCAGGGCCCGGTACATGGCCCCGGTGTCGAGATAGTCCGCCCCCAGGGACTCCGCCAGGGCCCGGGCCACCGTGGACTTCCCCGATCCCGCCGGCCCGTCGATGGTGACGATCTTCTCGGGGTCGCACATCGTCAGGGCCTCCAGGGTCTCGAAGAAGTCGGGGAAGGTCTTGGCGACGCAGTCGGCGTCGCTGATGTCGACCCCGACCCCGCCCAGTCCCAGCAGGGCCAGGCTCATGGCCATCCGGTGATCGTCGTAGGTCGAGACCGTGGCCCTCACCGGTTCACCCGGCCGGATCACCAATCCGTCGTCGGTCTCCTCGACCCCGATTCCGCAGCGCGACAGCTCGGTCGCCATGGCCGAGAGTCGGTCGGTCTCCTTCCCCCTGATGAACCCGACGCCTCCTATCCGAGTGGGCCCCGAGGCCAGGGCCGCCACCGCGGCCAGGGTCTGAACCGTGTCGGAGATGTCGGACATGTCCACGTCCACCCCCGACAACCGGCCGTCCACCCTCACCTCGATGCCCCGCGACGATCTGGTCACCGTGGCCCCCATGGCCTCCAGCACGTCCACGAAGCGGGTGTCGCCCTGCAGGGACTCCGTGGTCAGTCCCCGGACCATCACCCTGCCCCCGCACACCCCCGCCGCCCCCCACATGTACGAGGCGGCCGAGGCGTCGGGTTCCACCCTCAGATGTGTCGCCCGGTAGCGGCCAGGGGGCACCGTCCAGGTGGTGACGCTCCCCCCGGGGGAGGATTTCACCGCCACGGCCACCTCGATCCCGAATCGGGCCATGAGGGACACGGTCATGTCCACGTAGGGACGGCTGACCAGCCTCCCCCCGACGACCAGTTCCAGACCCCCGCCGAACAGGGGCCCGGCCAGGAGCAGCCCCGAGAGGAACTGACTCGAGACGTCCCCGGAGACCTCGATGACGCCCCCCGACAGCACCCGGCCCTCGATCCTCACCGGCAGGTGCCCCTCCTCACCCAGCCACTCCACCCCGGCCCCCAGGGAGACCAGGGGGGAGACGAGGTCACCCATGGGGCGGGCCCTCAAAGGAGCGGCACCGTCGAGGGTCCAGGTACCGGGGCTGAGTGTGAGCACCGGAATGATGAAACGGGACGTCGTTCCCGAGAGCTCGGCCCACAGAGACCCACCCCCGCCGGGCAGAGGACCACCGACACCGGAGATCCGAAATCGACGCCCCACCCCGTCGGCCGCCACCTCTATTCCCGACTCCCCCAGGGCGGCGGCCAGGGCGAGGGTGTCGGAGGCGAAGAGTGCCCCGTCCAGGAGACTCTCGCCCTCGGCCAGGGCGGCCAGCAGCAGGGCCCGGTTGGTGATGCTCTTGGAACCCGGTACCTCCACCTCGGCGTCGAGGGGTCCCCCCACCGGCTCCACGGGGTACGGGGTGGTCAATCCAGGCTCCTGATACCCGGCTTGAATCCCCGGGCGATGAGGCCTCCCCGGAACAGATCGGCCGAGGCCGACTCGATCACCGCGATCATCACACCGCGATCACCCTCGGCGGAGTGGTAGACCTCGAAGTCGGAGACGTTAACACCCAGCTCGGCGGCCAGGGTGAACACCTCCGCCGCCGCCCCGGGACGATCCGGGATCGGGATGCGGGCCTCGGAGAGTCGGGACGGGTGGGCGGCTCCGGCGGGGAGGCTACGACGGGAGCTCCGGGCCCGCTTCAGCAGGTCGAGCAACCCATCGCGGTTCTCGGCGGACACCAGGTCCCGGACCTGACCCAGGTCGGCCATGAGCACGTCCAGGACGTCGACTATCGCCTCCCGGTTCTCCACGCAGATGTCCGGCCAGATGGCCGGAGGGCCGGCGGCGATGCGGGTCATGTCCCGAAACCCACCGGCCGCCAGTCTGAGCAGGGCGGCATGGTCGTTGGCCCGGTCCGAGGCCAGGCTCATGAGGGTGGCCGCGGTCAGATGGGGAACATGGCTGACGACCGCGACCATGGCGTCGTGGCGGGAGGCGGGAACCGCCACCACCTCGGCGTCGAGGGAGCGGATGGCCCCGGCCACCCCGGCGAAAACCCGATCCGAGGTTACGGGGGTGGGG
>JALSTE010000432.1 GCA_026983855.1 Acidimicrobiia bacterium | reverse complement strand
CGGAGATCGCGCATCCCCCGATTATGTGGGCGGTGACCGGTATGTCGGCCACGACCTCGTTCCAGGCGGCCATGGGTTCCCCGCCGATCTCCTCCGCCGTCAGCCGGGCCGCCTCCGAAGCCTGGGGTATCCAGCTGGGGTTAGGCTCACCGTGCCCCTGACGGGTGGCCAGCCGCCAGCCCCGCAGGGTGGGGCGGCGGTAGGTGATGAGGGAGTTGTCCCTGGACTGCATCACCAACAGGATGATGCTGCGCTCGGACCAGCGCCGGACCGACAGGGAGGCCAGGAAGGCCCGGGGACGGGCCAACACCGCCCGGAGGAACCTCACGACCCGGCGCCCACCGCCACCCCCCTCGACCGCGATGGTCGACAGCAGACCCATGGAATTGGAGCCGTGTCCGTAACGCACCGGCTCCACGTGGGTCTCGGCGTCGGGGTGGAAGGAGGAGGTGATCGCCACCCCCCGGGTGTAGTCGACCCCATCGTCGAGCACCGACGGCGGCGCCGTGGCCCCCACTATGGCCTCGCTGTTGGTCCGGGTGAGGTGGCCCAGACGGTTCGAGAGCCGGGGCAGGCGACCCTCGGCCACCAGGTTGTGCAGGAGCCTCTGGGTACCCAGTGCTCCCGCCGCCAGCACCACCTGCTCGGCGGTGAAGGTACGACGGTGGCGCCCCCGCCGGATTCCGGGACGTTCGGTGGTGACCGTCCAGCCTCCCCCCGGCCGTTCCCGGAGGTCGACGACGGTGGTGTCGGGCCTGATCTCGGCCCCCCGCTTCTCCGCCAGGTGGAGATAGTTGCGGTCGAGGGTGTTCTTGGCCCCGTGCCGGCACCCGGTCATGCACTCCCCGCACTCCAGGCATCCGGTCCGGTCGGGCCCCTCGCCCCCCATGTAGGGGTCGGGCACCCGCCGTCCCCTCTCCCCGAGGTAGACGCCGACGGGGGTGGGCGTCCAGGTGTCCTCCACGCCCATGCGGCGGGCGACGGCCCTCATCACCGCGTCGGCGGGGGAGTCGCCCCGGTGGCGGACGGCGCCCAGCATCCGGCGGGCGGTGTCGTAGTGGGGGGCCAGCTCCGACCGCCAGTCGGTGATGTCCCGCCACTGGGGGTCGTCGTAGAAGGCGTCGAGGGGCTCATAGAGCGTGTTGGCGTAGACCAGGGAACCGCCCCCGACCCCGGCTCCGGACAGCACCAGGACGTCCGACAGCAGGTCGATGCGCTGAATCCCCCTCATACCGAGGCGGGGGGCCCACAGGAAACGCCTCAGATCCCAGCTGCTGCGGGGTAGATCCGACGACCCGAATCGCCGGCCCGACTCGCAGACCACGACCCGGTACCCCTTCTCCGTCGCCCTCAGGGCGGTGACGCTCCCCCCGAACCCGCTGCCCACCACACAGACGTCGAAGTCGGGGGGGTCGACCGGGCCGCTGACCACGTCAGTCCGAGAGGAACTGCGCTATGCGGTCCTTGGGTCGCCCGATGATGGCCCGGTCGCCCTTCACCAGGACCGGGCGCTGCATCAGTTCTTTGTGGTCGACCAGGAGGTCGACCACGGCCCCGGGATTGTCCACGTAGTCCTCGGGCCTGAGCCCCAGCTTCTTGAACTTGGCGTCCTTGCGCACCAGGTCCTCCACCGGGTCCTCCAGGATGGACACCAGGTGTTCGAGCGTCGGCCGGTCCGGGGGGTTCTTCATGTACAGAACCACCTCGGGCTCGATTCCCATCTCCTCGGCGACCGCCAAGGCGTTGCGGGACGAGCTTCAATGGGGGTTGTGGTAGATCGTGACCGGTGCCACGTGTTCTCCTCGATGATCGATGGTGCTCCCTGCCGGGGTCACGATAGTGCGGGAACCGCCCCGGGATCGGGACCACCCTGGTCCTCGCACGGCAGGGTGCTGAACGTGAGATCACCGGTTATGGCCGGCATGTCGGGGCCGGCGTCGAGGGCCTCGATGTCGAAGTGGTAGAGCGTGCCGCACGTCAGCCCCTCCAGAGGGATCTCATGGTGGGTGACCAATTCGCTGGTCTCAACTGAGAAGTCGTACAGATCCGTGAGGCCCCACTGCACGAACGCGGTCGCCGGCTGCGGGGTGTCGAACACCAACAGGGCCCGGTCGCGTTCCGCCTGCACCGTCAGTGCGTCGATGGTCGTCTCCACCCCGTCGCAGGCCGCGGTGGTGAACTCCCCGCTCCGGACGACGTCAGGGGGGTCGGCTGGACCCCCGGCGCCCTCCACCCGGGCCAGGATCCGGTAGGAGTAGGTCGTTCCGCACTCCAGACCCTCAGCGCCGACCGAATGGTCCACGGCCGGTCCGCTCTCGAGTACCAGGTCCGGTTCGGCGTCAACCGGGCCGATCTCGACGATGGCCGTGCTCATGAGATCCGTGGTCCACACCATGTCGACCCGGTCCGGCCCCACCCTGGTGCCGAGACCGACGAGGGTGAGGGTAGGGGAGTCGGGTCCGCCGGTGTCCCCGA
>JALSTE010000431.1 GCA_026983855.1 Acidimicrobiia bacterium | reverse complement strand
TCCGTCCGGCCGACGTGGCGGCGACGGTGGCGTTCCTGCTGTCACCGGAGGCCCGCATGATCTCGGGGCAGACGGTCCTGGTGAACGGAGGGGCCTCCATGGGTGGGGTGTGACGCCCCGACACCGTTGACACCGGTGGGGGCCCGTGAGCACCCACGGGTGGGGTGTGGGGCCCCCGCCCGGCCACCTCCGGGGTTCAGCCGTCCTCGAATCCCCGGGGGTTGTGGTGGCGCCAGTTCCAGGCGTCGCCGCACATCTCCTCGAGGCCCCGGCGGGCCGTCCAGCCCAACTCGGTCTCCGCCATCGAGGCGTCGGCGACGCTGACGGGCTGATCCCCCGGGCGGCGTTGGTGGGGTCGCGTCGGCACCTCCCGGCCGGACACCCGGCGCACGGCCTCCACCACCTCCAGGACGGAGTGACCGGTTCCGGTGCCCAGATTCACGGCCCGGCACCCGGTGGCGGTGTCGAGGAGGCGGGCCACCGCCGCCACGTGTCCGTCGGCCAGGTCGCAGACGTGGATGTAGTCGCGGATGCAGGTGCCGTCAGGGGTGTCGTAGTCGGTGCCGTAGACGGCTATCTCCGATCTGACCCCCAGGGCCACGTCGAGCACCCGGGGCACGAGGTTGGCGGGATCGGTGTTGGGGTCCTCCCCGATTCGGCCACTGGGGTGGGCTCCCACGGGGTTGAAGTAGCGAAGGTTGTACACGCCCCAGCTCGGGTCGGCCGCACAGACCTCGTCGAGGATCTCCTCCACGACCGACTTGGTCCGACCGTAGGGGTTGATCGGTCCGATGGGGGCGGACTCGTCCAGTGGGGGGACACCCTCGGGGGAGTAGACGGTGGCCGATGAGGAGAACACCAGCCGCCGGGTACCGGCCCGGTCCATGGCCCGCAGCAGGTTGAGTGTCCCGACCACGTTGTTGTCGTAGTAGTCGAGGGGATGGGAGATCGATTCCGCCACCGACTTCAGCCCGGCGCAGTGGACGACGGCGTCGAAGGGAGCGCCGTCGAACACCCCGGGGACGTCCTCCTGCCGACGGAGATCCACCCGGTGCAGTGTGACGTCGACACCCGCGAGGTCCGAGACCCGCTCAACCACGTTGGCGGAGCTGTGGCAGAGATTGTCGAGCAACTCCACCTCGGCCCCCGCTCCGGCCAGGGCCACGGCCACGTGGCTCCCGACATAGCCGGTTCCACCGGTTATGAGCACCCGGGCTCCGCTCAGATCGTTTGTCTCATCCATGGCTGGTCCGTCCGGTCGGGGTGGGGGCGACGGCCGCGGGGTCCCGTGTCGTCCCCGATCGGCCCGATGGTGCACTGGGGTGGCGTGGTCGGGGTGGTTGCATCAGCGGTCAGGAGACGAGAGCCGCCTCGGGACTGAGGATCGAGGCCGCGGCCCCACTCTCGAAGGCCAGGTGGGAGTTGACACCCGCCGGGCCGTCGAGGCGGTGCCATCCCCCGTACTGGTCCAGGGTCCAGGCCAGGCGGTCGTCGCTCAGGTAGACGTCGATGGTCTCGTTCAGACGGCGGACGCAGTGGGCGGCGGTGACCGGCACGAGGGCCTCGACCCGGCCGTCGAGGTTCCGGGGCATCATGTCGGCGGATCCGATCAGGTAGCTGAAACCCCGGTCTACGGAACCGAAGCGGTAGACCCGGCTGTGTTCGAGGTAGCGCCCCACGATGCTGCGGACGTGGATGTTCTCGCTCACCCCCTCTACCCCGGGCACCAGACAGCAGATTCCCCGGATGATCAGGTCGACCCGGGTGCCGGCCCTCGACGCCCGGTACAGGGCCTCGATGATCCGGGGGTCGACCAGGCTGTTCATCTTCATGACGATGTGACCGTCGGGCTGGGAGGTCTCGATGTCGATCAGTTGCAGGATCGACTCCCTCACACCCTGGGGGGCGACGACCAGCTTGCGGTAGGTCTGGCGGGCGCTGTAGCCGGTGAGGGTGTTGAACAGCTCGGTGAGGTCCGACCCGATGTCGGGATCGGCGGTGAACAGCCCGAAATCCTCGTAGATGCGGGCGGTCTTGGCGTTGTAGTTGCCGGTGCCTATGTGTCCGTAGCGCCTCATCCGCCCCCCCTCCTGGCGGACTATGAGGGTGGTCTTGGTGTGGGTCTTGAGGCCCACCAGGCCGTAGGTCACGTGGACCCCCGCCCGCTCCAGGGTCTTGGCCCATTCGATGTTGGCCTGTTCGTCGAAGCGGGCCTTGAGCTCGACCAGCACCACGACCTGTTTGCCCGATTCGGCCGCCTGGATGAGGGACTTCATGATCGAGGAGTCATCGGAGGTCCGGTAGAGGGTCATCTTGATGGCCTTGACCAGGGGGTCCCGGGCGGCGGCGGTCACGAAGTCCTCGACGGAGGCGGCGAAGGACTCATAGGGGTGATGGACCAGTACGTCGTTGGTACGCAGGATGTTGAACACCGAACGACCGGCGGCCTTGGCCTTCTGGAAGGCGGGTGGGGTGACC
>JALSTE010000430.1 GCA_026983855.1 Acidimicrobiia bacterium | reverse complement strand
AGCCGGTTCCCCCGCGGGGCCCGGCCGTGCGACCGGAGAGCCGCCTATCCTGCCGGAACGAGTTCGCGGCCCACGGCCGACCAGACCCGAGGAGTGGAGCCCATGTCCAGCGGAGCGGAGATGTCATCGATGGTGACCGTGCTGGCCGACCTCCAGACCCGGATCCTGGCCTCGGCCGAGGAACTCGCGGGGGGACCGTGGGATGACGTGGCCGTGGACCTCTACGAGGTGGACCGCACCCTGCGGATGACCATGCGGCGCCTCGAGAAGGTGGCCCGCAACCTTCCCTGAGATGGTTCTCGAAGATTTTCACCCGAGATGAACCGCATAGATTCCACAGTGTGCAATTATTTAACTCCTCAACTTCGGATCCGATGCGGACGGCCGCCGGACCGTGGTTGGCCTAGGAAAGAGCGAAACATGAAACAGACTCGACGACCCCTGTGGGCTCTGATCGCCGCCATGTTCGGAACGATGCTCCTGCTGGCCGCCTGTGGAGACTCCGGAAGCGGGGGCTCCACGAGTTCCGCCTCGGGCGGTGGCGGTTCCAAGGTCAACGTGGAGCTGAACGAGTGGAAGATCATCCCCAACCCCGACTCCGCCTCGGCCGGCAGCGTCGAATTCACGGCCAAGAACACCGGTTCCATCGAGCACGAGATGGTCATCGTCAAGACTGACCTGGCGCCCGACGCCCTGCCCACCAACGACTCCGGCACCAGGGTGGACGAGAACAGTGACAAGTTCGAGGTCATCGGCGAGATCTCCGAGTTCGAGGCCGGCAAGACCGAGGACGCCAGCTTCGACCTCGAACCCGGCAACTACGTCCTCTTCTGCAACATCGAGGGTCATTACAAGGCCGGTATGACCACCGGGTTCACCGTCACCGGCTGATCCGGACACCGACCCCGTAGTCCGGCGAAACCGGCGGTCTGCCCCGGCTCAGAGGGTTGAGCCGGGGCAGAAGTCGTTCAGGACGCACTCCCCGCAGGCGGGCTTGCGGGCCCGGCACACCCTCCGGCCGTGGAGGATCAACCTCAGGCTGAACGCCCCCCGTTCGGCGGCGGGGATCATGGGGTTCAGCTCCATCTCGATCTTCACCGGATCCTCCTGGGTGGTGATCCCCAGACGGTTCGTGAGCCTCTTCACGTGGGTGTCCACCGGTAGACCGGGAAGGTCGAAGGCCACACTGCGGATCACGTTGGCGGTCTTGCGGCCGACCCCGGCCAGGCTGGTGAGGTCCTTCACGCTGGTGGGAACCTCGCCGTCGAAGTCGCCCACCAGTGTCTGGGCCATTCCCACCAGGTTCCGGGCCTTACTGCGGTAGAAACCGGTGGGATGCACCAGCTCCTCCACCTCGGCCAGGTCGGCGGCGGCCAGGCTCTCGGGATCGGGGAAACGGGCGAACAGGGCGGGGGTGGTCTGGTTGACCCTGGCATCGGTGCACTGGGCCGACAGGATCGTGGCCACCAGCAGCTCGAAGGGGTTGCGGTGCTCGAGTTCACAGGCCGCGGGATACTCCGACGCCAGTCGTTCGTGGGTGACCCGGGCCCGTCCCCTGGGTGATCTCGGCTTTCCCATCCCGGGCACACTAGAGGCTCAACCGGGTTGTGGCCGCCATCGGGACCACACGAGCGGTCCGGTGCGCGCCGGCTGGGCTACCCTCGCCGCCGTGACCGGCCGGGAAGACCAGCACCGAACCAATGGGCCCAGCGAGGTGACCGGTCTGGCCCACTCCCTCTCGGAGGACACCTCGGGGCCCCTGGTGGAGATATCGGGGGGATCGGCCTCCGAACGGGCCGAGTTGGTCGATGCGCTGCTGCGTCGGCACCGGGGACTGGCGGTGTGGGTGGACGACCCCGATTCGGACACCGACGAGGCCCTGGCCGAGCTCGGTCTCGCCCCCTCACGAGATCTGCTGCGAATGGAGTTGGAGCTGCCCCTGGGGTCATCCTCCGATGTGGAGACCCGCCCCTTCCAACCCGGGCGTGACGAGCGGGCCTGGTTGGACACCAACAACGCCGCCTTCGCCTGGCACCGAGAGCAGAGCGGGTGGACCGAGGCGGAACTGGCCGCCAGGATGGCCGAGGACTGGTTCGACCCCGAGGGCTTCCGGATCTTCCCGGCCTCACTCGAAGAGGGTGACGCCATCGAGGCCTTCTGCTGGGTGAAGGTGCACACGGACCGGCAACCTGCCGTGGGCGAGATTTACGTGATAGGGGTCCATCCGTCGGGCCAGGGGCGGGGACTGGGACGGGCCCTGACCCTCGCCGGACTGGACTGGATGACCTCCAGGGGCCTCACCCGGGCCGAGCTCTGGGTGGACGCCGACAACGAGGCGGCGGTGGGTCTGTACCGCAAGCTGGGTTTCCAACCGGTCACCGTCAGGCGTCTCTACCTCCCCCACCCCCCCCGATCTATGACCCCGGGGGACGCCCACAGCGACCCACCAGGTCAGAAAAGCCCCAACCCCCCCGATCTATG
>JALSTE010000429.1 GCA_026983855.1 Acidimicrobiia bacterium | reverse complement strand
TGGGTCCTGGCCAGTTTCTCGGTCCCCGAATCGGAACGGGATCGCCGCTACCGCCTCCGCACCCATCTCCAGTCGCTGGGCTTCGGTTCCATCGGGTCGGGGGTGTGGATCGCGCCGCGCCGGGCTCTGGTGGACGCCCGCCGCATCCTCGAGCGGGGTGGGCTCTCGGGGTACGTCCACCTGTTCACCGCCTCCTACTCCGGTTTTGAGGACCTGGAGGAGCTCGCCGCCCGGACCTGGGACTTCGCCGATCTCGCCCGCTCGTACGGGGAGTTCCTGGCCAATCACGAGCCGGTGCTGAAGCGATGGCGGAACTCTCCGGGAGACGATGTTGAGGCCTTCGTCGATTACGTGTCGGCCCTGGAGTGCTGGCGGCCGTTGGCGTACCTCGATCCGGGCCTGCCCCGCGAACTTCAACCGGGAGCCGAGGTGAGGGACAGGGCCACCGCCGTCTTCAGCGAACTCACCGGTGAACTGGAGCACCGGGCCCACCTGCACGTCCTCACCACCGGGAGTCAGCGTCGGGGCTGAGCCCGGGTCGGCCCCGTCGGGTCGGGGTGAATCGGCGTCAGGGCGGACCCGCGGGGGAGGCCACCACCTCATGGCCGAATCCGGGGAAGGCGACGCTGTCGAGAAACCAGTCCACCAGGTCCGAGGCGTTCCGGGTGGCCCGGGCCAGATTGGCCCGGGTCTCGGTCATCAGGCGTTCGGGGGTCGTGCCGGCCCGGGCGAGTTCCCTCTCGGCCTGGGCACCACCGAGTTCCAGCCACTGCTCCACGTGGGTGGGGGTCATCTCGGGGTGGAACTGCACCCCCAGGGAGCGGCCGATGGTGAAGGCCTGCTGACAGAGATCGTCCTCGGCCTCCAGACGGCTCCCGGGGGGAGCGAGGAATCGGTCCGAGTGCCACTCCGCCCAGGGGCCGGGACCCACAGCCCCTTCACGGGTGGGGTGAACCGGGAACCAGCCGAGTTGAATCCGGGGAGCCCTCTCGACCCGACCCCCGAGGGCGGCGGCCAGAGCCTGGCCGCCGAAGCACACGCCCATCACCGGGACGCCGTTCGCGTGGGCCCGCCGGAGCAGTTCCAGTTCGGTCCCGATCCACGAGCCGATCGTGGCGGTGTCGTAGACCGACCACGGGGCGCCCATGGCCAGGACCAGGTCGTGGTCGAGGGGGTCGGGGAAGTCGCCCCGGTAGACCGGACGGGAGACGTCCTCCACCACCACGAACCGAGCCAATTCGAAACCCCGGGCCTCCAGCCGATCGCCGAGGAGTCCCGGTGAGGCGGCCGCGTCGTGCCATATCACGAGTGCGCGCATCGGATGAATCTAACGTCGATCCCCGGTGGTGGGTGTATCGGGGCGTCGGGGCATACGCGGGGTCGGTCTGGCGATGCCACGGGCCGGACTCGACGGTCCGATTCGGGGCGCCGGGAACCTCTCGGGCCCCGGTGACGTGGATCAGGGGAGGTTCCCGGCTCGGGAATCGACACCGGGCCGCCCGGGTTCAAGGGAGCGCCGTGACCGCTATTCGACGACACACCACCGACTCTCCGCCCCTGACCGCCCCGGGCCCGGGAGCCGCCCACCCCGGGGTGGTCAGTGACAGCCAGTGGCTGGAGCACATCTTCCGCGCCAACTGCGCCGGGGTGTACACGATCGCCCGGCGGGTGCTGCGCAGCGATGCGGATTCCGAGGACGTGACCCAGACGAGCTTCATCCGTGCCCTCAGTGCCCGTTCCTCACTGCGTGATCCCGAGCGGACCCGGCCGTGGTTGCTGCGAATCGCCTACCGGGAGGCGATAGCCGTCCTGCGGCGCCGTCGCGACCTGCCCACCGATCCCGGTGCCCTGCCCCAGCCACGCGACACCGAGCCGGGCCCGGAGGAGTGCGCGATGTCGGAGGCCACGGCGGAACGGGTCCGGAAGGCCATCGAGGCCCTTCCCGGCGGTCTCGCCGCCGCGGTGGTCCTGCGGGACCTGCATGGACTACCGATGTCCGAGGTGGCCGAGATCCTGGGGGTGGGACTGTCGGCGGCCAAGATGAGGGTTCACCGGGGCCGGACCCTGCTCAAGGTCCAACTCCACGCCGATGTCCGGGTGGCCTGAGGTGCACACTCCCCGTCGGTGGCCCCCTGGTTTCGCAGCGCCACCGGGCGGGGATCGGTCGAGAGGGTGCGGGTGGTGATGAGGTGCGGGGACGTGGAGTCCCTTCTCCTCGAGTTCCTGGAGGGCGAACTGGCCCCCGAGGTCGAGGAGGAGGCCCTGGAGCACGTCGCCGGCTGTCCGGCCTGCGAGCTGTACCTGGCCGAGTACGCGGACACCATCGAACTGGTGGCCCGCTGGGGTGGTGAGGTCCTGGAACCGGGGACCGCGAACCGCATCCTCGCCGCGGTGATCTCCGAACTGGCGTAGACGGACAGCCCTCCCACCGCCTGCTCACTCCTGGGCGAGGCCGGCGTCGTCTGCTCCGAAATTCATACAACA
>JALSTE010000428.1 GCA_026983855.1 Acidimicrobiia bacterium | reverse complement strand
TAGATGGTCGGGGACTGTTCGATCCAGTGGACCTGGGTTCGGTCAGGGCTCCCAACCGCCTGGCGGTCACGGCCATGGTCACCCGGCTCTCCGGCGAGGACGGGTACGTCAACGACGCCGTGGTCGAGAGGTACCGTCGGTTCTCCGAGGGGGGAGCCGGACTGGTGGTGGTGGAGGCCTCGGCGGTGCACGGAACCCGCTCGGGTCCCCTGCTGCGGATATCGGAGGACCGCTTCATCGAGGGGCACTCCCGGTTGGTGGAGTCCTGCCACCGGGCCGGTGGGGCCAAGGTGTTCCTGCAGATCATCCATTTCCTGAAGGTGGCCCGCTCGGGCTGGCGTCAGAAGGTCGGGGATCTCCCCATCGGGGAACTGGAGGCCCTGCCCGGGCTGTTCGCGGCGGCGGCGCTGAGGGCCCGGGAGGCCGGGTACGACGGGGTGGAGCTGCACATGGCCCACGCCTACACCCTGTCCTCCATGCTGTCGCGCCGTAACCGGCGACGGGATCACCTGGGTCGGAGCCTGGAGAACCGGATGCGCCTGCCCTCGGCGGTGCTGTCGGAGGTCCGCCAGGCGGTGGGTGACGACTTCGGGGTGGGGGTGCGCTTCGACGCCGACGAGAGCATCCGTCGGGGTTACTCCGTCGACGACGCCGGGGAGTTCGCCATCCGCTTCGCCGAGCTCGGCGCCTCCTACGTCTCCCTGTCGGCGGGGGGGAAGTTCGAGGACGCCGTCCACCGCGAGGGCAAGCCCCTTTACCCCTACACCGGGTACTCCGGGGATCGCTGCATGCCGGGTGACTCCTACCCCGACGCCCCCAACATCTGGATGGCCCGGGCGGTGCGGGCCTCCCTGCGTTCCCGGGGCCTGACCACACCGGTGATCGGATCGGGAAAGATCGGTACCGCGGAACTGGCCGGGGAGCTCATCGCCCGCGGCGACTGTGATCTGGTGGGCATGGCCCGGGCCCTGCTGGCCGATCCCTATCTTCCCCACAAGAGCCGTCGGGGGGAGTCCGACCGGGTCGTGCGCTGCATCTACTGCAACGTCTGCAAGAGCCTCGACGAGAACTTCAAGACCGTCGTCTGCTACCTGTGGCCGGCCGGATCGGTGCACGCCCCCGCCCCCGGTGAGGTGGTCCCGGGCGCGGCCCCGGGATGGCCCCCGGGGTCCGAACCCCTGACCGTCACGGTCGAGCCCGGTCAGTGCCGGCTCCGCTGGCAGCCACCCGAGGACGCCCCTGACCTCCCCCTGCGGTACGAGGTGGAGAGGGCGGAGGGAGACGGGCCGTTCACCCGCCTGACCTCGTGCACCCGGACCTCGCAGCTGGATGACTCGATCGTCGGTGGCCGGAGGTACGGTTACCGGGTTCGGGCGTGTGGGCCCGACGGGACCCCCGGGGTGCCGTCCAACACCGTGGTGGTGGAACCACCCGGAGCCGGGACCGCCTCGTCCCCCCAAGCTTGACAATTTGTTGAAGCTGGTCCTTCATGTGGACCCCGACATCACCCGACGACCCATTGGGGAGAGAGGCCGCCGGTATGCCACACCAGTCCGAAGACCACGATGAGCCCGCCGGGACCACCGGTGCCGACATCCCCCTCACACCGATGCCGCTCGACGTTCTGCTGGACCGGATCGTCCACGAGTGGGAGACCCGACGGCGAATCCTGGACCTCCCGACCGGTCGCTTCTGGCGTCCCGACCCCGAGGTGGACCTCTCCTTCGACTTCATGGGGAGAACGGCGGCCAATCCGGTCGGACCCGCGGCCGGCCCCCAGACCCAGATGGCCCAGAACATCGTGCTGGCCTGGCTGGGCGGGGCCCGGGTGTTCGAGCTCAAGACGGTCCAGGTCCTCGACGACCTCCGCATCGGCCGGCCCTGCATCGACATGGAGACCATCGGCTACAACATCGAGTGGAGTCAGGAACTACGGGTCCCCCAGAGCATCGAGGAGTACACCAAGGCCTGGATGATCATCGAGATCCTGCGCCGTTGGGAACCCCTCGCCGAACACCTGGGGGATGACACCGGTCACCACATCTTCGACATGTCCGTGGGATACGACCTGGCCGGGATTCGCTCGGACAAGGTGGCCGGCTTCATCGACGCCATGCTCGACGCCACCTCGGAGATCGAGAGGCTCCGGCCCCTGATTCCCGAGGCGTTCGGTGAACTGCGGAACCTGGAGTTCCCCACCCGGATCGCCGACACGATCACCCTGTCCACCTTCCACGGGTGCCCCCCGGGGGAGATCGACGCCATAGTCCGCCATCTGGTCGACACCCACGGTGTGGACGTGATCGTGAAGCTGAACCCGACCCTGCTCGGATTCGAGGAGGTGGAGAGGCTGCTCCACGGGGTTTTGGGATACACCGAAGTGGAACTCGATCCCGCCGCCTTCGAGGACGATCTCCACCTGGAGGAGGCCATTCCCCTCATCGGCGGCCTGGCGGACTTCGCCGACCGTCACGGGCACCGCTTC
>JALSTE010000427.1 GCA_026983855.1 Acidimicrobiia bacterium | reverse complement strand
TGGGCCTCGAGGAACCCCTCGGGCATGGCCCCCACGTAGCCGACGACGTGGGCGGCGAACGCCTTCTGCGGATAGACCCGACGGGGCTCGAAGGAGGCCTTGACACCGGGGAGGGACCTCTCGGCGATCAGTTCCAGGGTGTTCTCGTCCAGCCCGGCGGCCACCGTCCGCGGGGCGAAGGGGTCGGCGGCGGGGTCGTCGAGACGGGCGGCCATGAGGTCACGGGACTCCCCGGTCAGGAGCTCCAGCGCGTCGAGCACCCGATCCCGTTCGGCCCCGATCTGGGTGGGGTCTACGGTCACCACGCCCACGAACTCGTTGTCGGCCAGGACCACACCGTTGCGGTCCAGTATCCGCCCCCGGGTCGGGGGGATACTGATCAGCCTCACCCGGTTGGTGGCCGCCTCCACCTGGTACTCCTCGGTGGCCAGGACCTGCAGATACCAGATCCGGGCGAACAGGGCCGAGAACAGGGCCACCACGACCACACCCAGGAAGGCGAGTCGGACCCCGGTGGATCCCCCCTGGGTCATGGTCGCGGTCCCGGTGGGAGATGAAACGAACCGGCCTCCGTCGGATTGCGGGCCGCGGTCACCGTGATGGCTCCCAGGGAAGACGGTCCAGCCCGAAGGACCACGCCAGGGCCCGGATCGCCAACGGGGACAGGATCACGCCCCCCACCGACACCGTGACCAGGATCGGAATCAGGTCGACCTCGCCGAGGAACTCCTGTCCGAGCAGCCGTCCGATGACCACGAACAACACCGTTCCGGTGGCCAGGGCCAGCATCACCGTGAACATCCGGATGAGACGGCCGCCCTCCACGAACCGCCCGTACACCGAGCCGACCGTGAATCCCATGAGGCACCCGACGAGTGTCCACATGCCGAAAGGGGTCCCCACGATCAGGTCGGTGCCCAAACCGGCGATGAACCCCACCGCCAGACCCCGGTCCGGACCGGCGATCAGGCCCGACACCACGGCCATGAGCAGCATCACGTCGACCACGTGGCCCCCCACCGCCATATGGGGCACCACCGCGGCCTGAATCACCAGGGCGCCCACCAGCACCAGGGCGGTGCGGGATCGGATCCCGACTAGCACCCCGGCCTCCGGCCCGGGAGGTGGGCCGTCCGGTACCGGGACCAAGAGGCCCTCGAACCCGCCGCGGCCACCATGTCGGCCTCCCCCCGGGAGGGGGCCGAGAAGGACGTCAGCGTCATTGGGGCTGTGAAACCCACGGCGATCACCACACCACCGTCCCCAGATCCGGATCCGCGGACCGGTGGGGGACCCACGGGGTCGGGCCCCCGTTCTCGACAGCGACATCGGACACGCCCCAGAGCTTGCCCCATACCGGGGGGGATGGGGTCGCGGCCGCCGCCTCGGAGGTCGTGCTGCCCTCGGGCCTCGATGCGGGGGGCCCGGTCGGGGAGGTGGCACCGGTCGTGCCCGAGGGCCCGCTGACGGGAGGGGTGGACGTGGCCGGCTGGGTCACCACCGGGTTCGTGGTGGGAGTACTCACGTCGGGTGAACCCGGTTCCCCTCCGGAATCGGACCCCGTCGAGGTGGGAACCGTCACGTCGGGGGGTGGCTCCACCGGACGGTTGTCCACCGGCGGGGGTAGATAGAGGATGACCTGCACGAAGCTGAGGCGCTCCAGGTCGGCGGCGGGGGCGACGGTGACCTTCTGGCGCTCCAGGACTGGGAGGGGGCTTGAATCCACGACGGTTCCGACCAGCAACCCCTCCGGGAACTCCGAGCCCTCCAGCCCCGACGTGACGACACTCTCCCCGGGGATGACCACGGTCTCCAGGTCGATGAAGTCCACCGTGAGTTCCCGACCCGATCCGTTTCCGTGGGCCACACCCGCATCTCCCGAGCGAACGAGTCTCACCCCGGCGGCGAAGCCGGTGTCGGTCAGGATCTGGACCCGGGAACGGGTCCGGCCCACCTGGGAGATCCGTCCCACCAGCCCCGATCCGGTCTCGACCGGCATACCCACCCTGATGCCGCTGGACGCCCCGCGGTCTATCTCCAGGGTCTGCTCGAAGTTGGTCAGCGGAGCGTCGATCACCCGGGCCGCCACCCGGGGCAGCAGCTCATCGGTGTCCCGGAGATCCAACAGGAGCTGCAGCTCCCGGGTCCTGCGCTGCAACTCGGCCACCTGGAGGGTGTCACCCTTGAGCTGATCCAACTCAGATCGGAGCTGCTCGTTTTCCGCCTCGAGGTTGTCGTAGTTGGTGATCCCGCTCCAGGCGTTGCCAACCGGGGTGAACACCCAGGAGAAGGCCGACCGAACCGGTCCCAACACGTCGAGCACCGTGTTGCGGGCCGAGCCCAGGACCCCTCCACCGTCACCACCGCGGAAGTCCAGGGTGATGAGGGTCAGGGCGGTCAGCACCAGCATCGCCAGGCGAATACGGGTGCGGCGTCCCCCCGGCCTGCGATCCCGGGGATCGTCGGGACGGCGCACCGCTAGCGCA
>JALSTE010000426.1 GCA_026983855.1 Acidimicrobiia bacterium | reverse complement strand
ATTTCCATGGTCAGATCACCCCCTCCGCCCACCCGACCTCCGGCCGGGACCCGGATCAGAGGGTCGCGTGGGGGGTGTTCTCGGTCAGGCCGGCGGGGGTGACCCTCACGAAGTCGGCGTTGGCCCGGAAGGTACCGAGGTCCCGGGCGTCCAGGTAACTCATCGAGCTCTTCAGGCCACCCACCAGGGTGCCCACGATCTTGCCGACCTCACCCCGGTAGGGCACGGTGCCCTCGACCCCCTCCGGGGACCGCTGTTCGAAGTACTCGTCGTCGAGCTCCTCCCCGTTTCGCTCCGCCCTCTTCTCGGCCGCCTCACGCGAGGCCATGCCCCGGTAACGCTTGACCAGGCCGTGGGGGGACTGCTCGACCTCACCGGGGCTCTCCTTGGTTCCGGCGAACAGGCTCCCGATCATCACCGTGTCGGCCCCCACGGCCAGGGCCTTGGCGATGTCACCGGAGGTCCGGATGCCGCCGTCGGCTATGACCGGAACCCCCGGCTCGGCCGCAACCACGTCGTCGATGGCGGTCAACTGGGGTACCCCCACCCCCGCCACCAGACGGGTGGTGCACACCCCTCCGGGGCCCACGCCCACCTTCACCGCGTCGGCCCCGGCCTCCACCAGATCCAGGGCACCCTGAGCGGTGGCCACGTTCCCGGCTATCACGTCGACGGTGGGGAATCGGCGCTTCAGATCCCGAACCCCGGCCAGGGCGTGTTCGGCGTGACCATGGGCGATGTCGAGGACCAGGACGTCGACCCCCGCCTCCACGAGACGCTCGGCCCTCTCGGCCATGTCGTGGTCGGTTCCCACCGCGGCACCAACCAGGAGACCCCCGGGGCGCTTCTTGACCTCCCGAACCTGGTCGGCGTGTTCCTCGATGGGCAGGAAGCGGTGGATCACACCCAACCCGCCGAGGCGGGCCATGGCCACGGCCATCTCGGCCTCACAAACGGTGTCCATGTTGGCGGCGACCATGGGTAGGTCGAGCGCGACGTTGCGGGTGACACGGGTCCGCAGCGACACGTCCCGACGGGAACGAACCGAGGAACGTCGGGGGACCAGCAGAACGTCATCGAACGTGAGTCCGATACGCGGATTGTCGAGTCGGGACATGGGAGATCCTCCACAGTGCCGGGTGGGCCGGCATCAGCCCCGCGGACTCCTGGAACGGTCCGGCGGGCGGAGCTCGCTCTGCCGGGGGCGGACTTCGGTCGACCACCCTAGTGGAGTGGCGCGAAACCCACCTCCCTGGGATCGGGTCGACCGGATCTCATCGAGCTGGGGTCCGCGACCGATGGAGACCTGAGACCTCCACCGAACGCCCCCGACCAGGAGAGACCTGCGCCGTGAACTCCATACGACACCGGTCCCCGGGTACCTCGAGCGACCGACCGACGGGCATCCTCGGGGCACCGGCGCCTGGACTCGGGTGGGCCCAGTCACCTTCTGGGTGGGCCTTGTGAGCCGATCACCGTCTCCCGCAATTCTCCGGTATGCCGGGCGTGGCTCGGGAACGATCGGCCTGATCGCCCTGGTGCTGCTGCTGGTCGGGAGCATCGGAGCGTGCGGTAGCTCCGCCGAGACGGCCGACGAGGTCTTCACCGACCCCGGCGGGGTCTACCGAATACTCGTGCCCCCGAAGTGGGAACCGACGACGGAGTCTGTCCCAGCCGGAGTCGAGGCCTGGTTCGTGGATCTACCGCGCAACGGATTCACCGCCAACGTGAACGTGCTGGACACCACCGGAGTCGGGATGGAACTCGACGACTACGTCTCCATGTCCATCGACAGCGCCCGGGAGCTGGTCGACGGCTTCTTGTTCCTCAACGATGACCGCTTCACCAACGGATCCGGGGACGAACTGGCCCTGATGGAGTACCGGCTGAATGATCTCCACGTCCTGGCCGTGGTCGGGGTCAGGGACGATCGGGCCGTGGTCGCGACCTTCGTCTCCCGTGAGGATGAGTACCCCCGGCTCCTCCCGGAGGTCGAGCCCTACCTGAGATCGCTCGAGCTCCTTGACACCTCGGCCATCGTGAGTTGAGCCGCGGCGAGCCGCCCACCGCCGGTCCGGATTCCCATTACTCGAGGTCCCGGAGCCCACTCCCGGAGTCCTCGACCCCGTCGCCGCTCGGCTTATCGGCCACCCGGTCCGGGGTCGACTCAGCCGATTCGACCGAGCCATCCTGAGTTGCCGCCGGCTCAGGCTCAACCGGAACCGCCTCAGACCCACCAACCACCGGCTCAGACCCAGCCGGCTCGACAACCACCGGGTCAACCGGAACCGCCTCAGACCCACCAACCACCGGCTCAACCGGAACCACCCCGGTGCTCTCGTCACCGATAGAGGTTGCGACCCGAGAAGCGTCGTCTCCCAGGGCGGCGGCCGCCTCATCAGCTGTGGCCCCGGCCACCGGGCCCATCACCCCACCCACCAAGCCCCCCATGGCCGTGCTCTCGGCCACGCCTCCAAAGCTCGGCACCTG
>JALSTE010000425.1 GCA_026983855.1 Acidimicrobiia bacterium | reverse complement strand
AGCGCCAGCGACTGGCGATCGCCAACTCCCTGCTGCGGGGGGCCGCCGTCCTCCTGGCCGACGAGGCCACGGCCATGCTGGATCCCACCGGTCGGGCCCGGGTGGCGGGTCTGCTGGCGGACCTCTCCGAGCGGGGAACGACGGTGGTGAACACCACCCACCGTCCCGAGGACACGAGCCGGGGGGCGAGGATCCTGTCCCTGGGGCCGGTTCCCGTGGCCCCTCCCCCCGCTCCCTTCCGGCCCACCGGCCCGGCCGGAGCCCCACTGCTCGTAGCCCAGGCGGTCTCCCACGTCCACGACGCCGGATCACCGTGGGCCCGACCCGCCCTCCACCGGGTCAGCCTCGTCCTCCGCCGGGGAGAGATGGTGCTGGTTAAGGGATCCAACGGGTCGGGCAAGACCACCCTGGCCTGGATTCTGGCCGGACTCACCCGGCCCACCGGGGGCCGGGTCACCTACCAGGGGGCCGAGCTCAACGGACCCCGGCCCGAGATCGGCATCGCCTTCCAACATCCCCGCCTGCAGATGATGCGGCCCACGGTCCGCGGCGAGGTGTCGGCGTCCGCCGGGGCCGACGACCAGGTGGACGTTGCCCTGGATCTCATGGGGTTGGACCCGAACCGATTCGGTGACCGGATCGTCGACACCCTCTCCGGAGGGGAGCAGCGCCGGGTGGTGCTGGCCGGGCTCGTGGCCCGCGGTTGCCGGGTGCTGCTCCTCGACGAGCCCCTGGCCGGGTTGGACGCCGCCGGGCGGAACCTGCTGGCCCACCTCCTCACCTCCCTGAGGAGCCAGGGTCTGACCATTGTGGTGGTCACCCACGACCCGGTGTGGGGTCTCGACGTCGCCGACCGGACCGTCACCCTGGATCACGGACGGATCACCGGACGGGATCGCCCCGATCCCGGGGACGTGGCCGGGGATAGTTCCAGGTCGGACTCCGCCACAGGGTCGGGGGAGGTGCGTCTGTGAGCGCCCGGGTCATCCGCCTGGTCCCGGGGGACACGATCGTCCACCGGACCACGGCCACCACCAAGCTGCTCTGGCTGCCCGTGGTGGGATCGACGGTCGCCTTCACCCTCACCTGGCCGGCCATCGCCGTGGGCTGGGCGGCGACGGTGCTGATATTCCTGGTCGCCCGCCTTCCCCTGGGGGTGATCCCCCGGCCCCCGAGGATCCTCATCGCCATGTTCGCCGTGTCCGCCGTGCTGGCCACCATCGGGGGCGACGAGCCGGTCTGGTTCGGTCTCGGCCTGGGCGGGCTCTATGACCTGATCCGACTGGTGGCCTTCTCCACCATGACCCTGACCCTCGGCGCCATCGTGGGTTGGACCACCGACCCCGCCGACCTGGGACCGGCGGTGACCCGCATCCTCCGACCCCTGGGGTTCCTCGGGATGCCCACCGAGCGCCTGGGGGTGGCCCTGATCCTCACCGTGCGTTCGATACCGCTGGTGGCCGACGAACTCCGATTGGTCCTGGCCGGTTGGCGGACCCGACCCCACACCGAACGTCGTTCGCGGGTCGACGACGTGGCCGAGGTCGCCACCGCCCTGGTGGTCAGTTCCCATCGCCGGGCGGCCGAGATGGCCGCCACCATGGCCTCCCGGGGCGGTCTCACCACCCTCCGGGGCCAAGCGTCGCGGTTGGGTCCACCCGACCTGATGGCGGCGGCCCTGGGAGCGGTGGTGGTGGCCTCGGCCCTGCTGCTGCGCTGACCGCCGGGTCCCCGGGGAGAGGGATCACCCGGCGTCAGGGAAACCCAGAGGGCTCAGCCGACGGAGCCCTCCATCTGCAGTTCGATCAGACGGCTCCACTCCACCGCGTACTCCATGGGCAGGGTCCGGGTGACCGGCTCGATGAACCCGTTCACGATCATCCCCATGGCCTGCTCCTCGGTGAGGCCCCGGCTCATGAGGTAGAAGAGCTGCTCGTCGGCCACCCGGGAGACGGTGGCCTCATGGCCCACGGTGGCGTCGGCCTCGCCGATCTCCTGGTAGGGGTAGGTGTCCGAGCGGCTGTGGTCGTCGAGGATCAGGGCGTCGCACTGCACGTGGCTGACGGCACCGGTGGCCCCCTTCTCGACCCGCACCAGACCCCGGTAGGTGCTGCGTCCACCGTCCTTGGAGATGGACTTGGAGACGATCTTGGAGGTGGTCTCCGGAGCGACGTGAACCATCTTGGCCCCGGCGTCCTGGTGCTGACCGGCCCCGGCGTAGGCCACCGAGAGCACCTCGCCGGAGGCCTTGGGCCCCATGAGGTAGACGGCGGGGTACTTCATGGTCAGTCGGCTGCCGATGTTGCCGTCGATCCACTCGACGTGGGCCCCGGTGTGGGCCACGGCCCTCTTGGTGACCAGGTTGAACACGTTCGGGGACCAGTTCTGGATGGTGGTGTAGGTGATGCGACCGTGGTCGCGGGCCACCAACTCCACCACGGCGGAGTGCAGGGAATCGGAGGTGTACACCGGGGCCGAACAGCCCTCGATGTAGTGCAC
>JALSTE010000424.1 GCA_026983855.1 Acidimicrobiia bacterium | reverse complement strand
CTGACCGCCGCTGACGGGGACGAATTGCCGACCGTGGTCACGGCGGCGGTCGCCCGGCGGCTCGATCTCATGCCGGAGGACACCCGGGTGGCCCTGGAGGTGGCCGCGGTTGCGGGTAACCGGATCCTCACCGATGTGGTGGGCGACGTGCTCGATCGGACACCTGCGCTGGTGGCGGCCGATCTGGGTCCGGCGGTGGACGCCGGCCTGGTCCGGGCCACCCGGGACGGTGAGTACCGCTTCACCCACGACCTGTTCCGGGAGGTGCTCTACCAGGAGATCGGGGCGACCGGTCGTCGGGCCCGTCACGGATCGGTGGGGGAGGCGCTCGGGGCCCGGGTCGAGAGGGGCTTCCCCGTGGTGCCCGGGGACATCGCCGAACATCTGGTGCGGGGGCTCTCGGGGGACTCAGCCCCCGGGGCCCTGTTCTGGGCCCGACGGGCCGCCAGGGACGAACGGAGTCGATCGGCATTCCGGGAGGCGGCCGACCATCTTCGCCGCCTGCGGCACGCGGTGGCCGCGGCCGGTCTCGACCTGGACCCCGTGGACCACGTCGAGGTGCTGTTGGAGGAGGCCGACAGCCGGGCCCGGTCCGGTGACCCGGTGGAGGCGCGGACGCTGCTGGCCGAGGCCGACCGTCGGGCCCCCGATCCCACGTGGCGGGCTGAGGTGGCCCTGGCGGTACAACGCCTGGGGGCCAGGTTCGCGGCCCCACGGGATCACGTGATCTCCCAACTCGAGTCGGCCCTGGCCGGGATCGAGGGTCAGGATCCGAGGACCGAGGCCCGCTTGGCCGCGGCCCTGGCCCGCGAGCTACGTCACTCGGTGGCCGAGGACCGGGCCCGGGCCGGACCACTCAGTGAAGAGGCACTGGTCCTGGGGCGGCGAAGTGGTGACGACACCACCCTGCTGGAGTGTCTACTGGCCCGTCACGACGCCCTGTGGCGGCCGGGCACGGGAGGGCGGAGAGCCGAACTGGGTCGGGAGATAGCCGAGGTCGGATCCCGTCTGGGCGACACGGACCGCTTCGCCGAGGGCCTCCTGTTGGAGGCGAACGGACTGCTGGAGGAGGGTTCCCCGCTCTTCCGGACGCCACTTGAACGCTGGTTGAGTGTGCTCGGGGGGCGGGACGAACCACACGACCGGTACATGATCGAGACCCGGCGGGCCGCCCTGGCTCTGCTGGAGGGGGACACCGGGCGGGCCGAGGAGCTCATGTGGTCGGCGGCCGACCTGGGTGAGGCGATTCACGAACCCGACACGGGAAACGTGCTGATGTCGCAGCGGGTGGCCCTGGCCCGGGCCCGACGCGATCCCGGTGAGCTGGTGGTACTGGCCCGCGACGCCATCGCCTGGTGGACCGGAGCGCCCCTGCTGGCCCACTCCGTCGCCGCCGGCGCCCTGGCCGAGGCCGGTGACCTCGAGGGGGCGGCCCGGGAGATGAGGTTGGTCAGTGGGGAGGGCGGATGGCGGGCCGAGGACTCCTACCTGGCGTCGGTTCTGGTCTCGCACCTGGCCGAGGCGGCGGTGGCCCTGGAGGACGTGGATCTGGCCGGGTCGCTGCTCGAGATGATCGAGCCGCTGGTCGGGAGTTGTGGGGTCAACGGGGCGGTGGTGGCCTTCGCCGGTCCCTTCGCCCACCCGGCGGGGCTGTTGGCCCGTGTCCTGGGGGACCGGGACCGGGCCCGCTCCTGGTTGGAGAGGTCGGCGGGCATGGCCGCCGATCTCGGGTCCACCCCGTGGCTGGAGCGGAGCCGCCGGTCCCTGGCCGAGCTGGAGGCCGAGACCGGCGGCGGGACGGTCGCCTCGCCGGGAGGTGCGGCCAACATCGACATCGCCCATTTCGTGCGGCGGGGGAGGGTGTGGTCCATCGCCTGGGGTGGGGAGGAGGCCACCCTGCCCCACGTCAAGGGTCTGGGGGATCTGGCCGAACTGCTCCGCAATCCGGGGCGGGAGATACCGGCGCTGCAACTCGCCGGCGGACTGTCGGCGGGTGATGTCGGCGGCATCGAGTTGGCCGACCCCCGGGCCCTGGCCGCCTACCGGGACCGTCTCGACGAGTTGGACTCGGAACTCGACCGGGCCGGGTCCGACGCCGACCTGGCCCGGCTGGACCGCCTGGTGAACGAACGGGAACAGCTCCTGGCGGAACTCCGTAGGGTGACCGGTCTGGGTGGGCGCCCCCGGAGCGAGGCCGCCGTTCCGGCCGAGAGGGCGCGCAAGGCGGTCAGTGCCCGGATCCGTGACGCCATCGGACGTCTCTCGGAGGTGGCGCCGGTGATCGCCGCCCACCTGGATCGTTCGGTCCGAACCGGGATCCGCTGCGCCTACCGTCCCGATCCCGGAGACGGACCCGATGCCTGGCAGGTGGAGGTGGGTGGGCCCGAGGGGCGGAGTCGATAGGCGTCAGTGTGGTGCCCGTCACCGCTGGTCATGTCGTCAGGTCCCCGAGGCAGGATCGGGGGTGGGTCAGGGGTGGTCGATGCCCGTCACCGCTGG
>JALSTE010000423.1 GCA_026983855.1 Acidimicrobiia bacterium | reverse complement strand
CCGAGGAGGCGACGGTAGAGGACGTGGAGTCCCTCCACATGCTGGCCTGGAAGCTGGGTCTCAAGGCCGTGGCCATCTACCGCGACAACTGCAAGGTGGACCAACCCATGAGCACCGGTTCGGGGGAGGAGGAGCCCGAGGCCGTCCCGGCCGAGCCCGTGGCCATGGCCCAGGCGGTCAACGAGGCCATCGAGGAGGCGGCCCGTACACCGGAACGCATGAGGCTGCCCCGACAGCGGCGCTCCAAGACGTTCTCCTTCCGGGTGGCGGACTGCCACGGCTACCTCACCGTGGGGGAGTACGAGGACGGTCGACCGGGCGAGATATTCATCACCGTGGCCAAGCAGGGCTCGACCATGGCCGGGATCATGGACGCCTTCGCCATCTCGGTGAGTCACGGCCTGCAGTACGGGGTGCCCCTCGAGAGCTACGTCGCCGCCTACGTGAACGTGAGGTTCGAGCCGGCGGGGATCACCGATGATCCCGACCTGCGCATCGCCACCAGTCTGGTCGACTACATCTTCCGCCGGATGGCCCTGGAGTACCTGCCGCGCAGTGAGCGGGAGCGGCTGGGAATCCTGGCCACCTCGGAGCGCACCGAACCCACCCTGCCGGGGATGGACACCGTCGCGGTACCCACCAACACCGGCTCGGATCTCGCCCCGCCGACCAGCCCCCCGGTGGTGTCGCCCGCGCCGGCGGTCTTCCCCGAGAGGGTGGGATCCACCTCCGCCCCCTCGGCCAACGCCCCCATGTGCTTCACCTGTGGGGTGGTGATGCACCGGGCCGGCTCCTGCTACGCCTGTCCCAGTTGCGGCACCACCAGCGGCTGTTCGTGACGCGGTCCGACGGGCCACGGGCGACGGCCGCCCTGGCGTCGTGGGTGTGTACCAGCGGCGGCCGTTCGTGAGCCGTGCCGGCGGGGATTGCCGGGCCCTCCGTCGGTCGGGTAAATGACGATGATGTAGTTTGGCCGGGCGAAAGGGGAGTGAACATGGCGGCACTCAGCTTCTACTTCGGCACCATGGGAGCCGGTAAGAGCACCACGGCACTGCAGATACACCACAACCTGGGACGGACCTCACGGGGGGCCCTGTTCACCCAGCACGACCGCGAGGGGGCGACGGTGTCCAGCGCCCTGGGCATATCGGCCGCCGCCACCCTCGTCGAGGCCGATCTCGACTTCGTGTCCGAGGCCCGCCGGCTGCGGCGGGAGGCGGGGGCCCTCGACTATCTGATCTGCGATGAGGCCCAGTTCTACACCGAGGCCCAGGTGGAACAACTGGCCCGGGTGGTGGACGAGTTGGAGGCCGACGTGCACGCCTTCGGGCTGCTCACCGACTTCCGGGGGCGCCTGTTCCCGGCCACCGCCCGGCTACTGGAACTGGCCGATCAGCGCCACGAGATCCAGGTGCAGTCCCGCTGCTGGTGCGGGAGCCCGGCCACCCACAACGCCCGTCTGGTCAACGGGGTGCAGGTCTACGACGGCGACGTGGTGGTCATTGACGACGGAACCGAGGCCTCCGTGACGTATGAACTGCGGTGCCGCAAGCACTGGATCGAGGGTCGTTCGGGTGATTCGGCTGACGGTTTGAGGGCGGTGGGTTGAGTGGTCGGGTCCCGGTGGGGAAGTGGGTCGTTTGGGTGATTCGGCTGATGGTTTGAGGGCGGTGGGTTGAGTGGTCGGGTCCCGGTGGGGGAGTGGCTCCCAACGGGGGGAGGGGGACCCCGGGTAGCATCGGCCCAATGGGTCAGATGCTGCCGGGAGAACCCGAGCCGATCAACGACAGGCTCTCCATCGAGGGGGTGGGGGAGTTCTTCATCCCCGGCCTCGAACCCGAGGACGACACGATCGATGACGTCGCCCCCGACGACACCGGTTCCGCCGATGGTTCCGACGGCGGTGGCCTGGACGCCGGGGACCTCATAACCCCCACCTCGATGGATCCGGCCGAGGCCGCCCGTTCGGCGGCGATCGTGTCCCTGCTGGCCACCCGGGCCGATCTCGAGGTCGACGACCTCGAGGTGGCCGAACTGGTCGTCACCGAGGGGCCGGTCTACGACCTGTCGGAGTTCGACGAGGCCGAGTCGATTCTGGCCTTCGTCGATGGTCTCCGTCGTCAGAGGATCCGTTTCGCCCTGGACCGTTCCGGTTCCATCGCCGTGCACCGCAACGACGAGGCCCGCTCCGACGCCCTGATCGAGACCCTTTTCGGCCCCGAGCACGGAGAGACCGACACCACCACCATGGGGGATCGCGATGGTCACCGGGGTCCGGACCGCGATCGGGGGATCGTCTTCGCCGACGAGGTGGCCCCACCACTGGTCAGTTCCCCGCGGAGGTCGTCGTGGATTCTCTACGGGGTCCTGGCGGTGGTGGCCGTCGTTCTACTCGTCATCTTCGTTCTCTGACCCCGACGCCGCCGCCCGACCGGGAGGGAGCGCGGGCGAGGTTGCGGCCCATGGATGACCGGGGACTGACGTGTGGGTGGGGCCGAGGGCCGGGAC
>JALSTE010000422.1 GCA_026983855.1 Acidimicrobiia bacterium | reverse complement strand
ATGCCGGGGATGCAGGGCGTCCCGAGGGAGTGGAGTCAGATCCCGCCGCGGTCAGCGGGTACCGGCCCTCGACGGCATCCACCATCCATGGACCACTCGACACGACACGACCCCGCGCCACCGGAGCCGGGCCCGTCACCCACCGCGAACCGGACGGAGAACACGACACGACCCCGCGACCTCGACCTCGGGGCCGGGCCCTACACTCGGCCGGTGAGATCCGGGGCCGCTGTCGTGAGGCGCACCATCCGAAGTCGGACGGTCGGGGTGGCGGCCCTCGTGGTCATCGTGATCTCCATCGGTGTGCTGATCTCACTGGACCTGCTGTCGTCGGGCGGGGTGCCCAATCCGGGGCCCGGGAGTGGTTCGGGGTCGGCGCTCGATCCCGAGGTCCTGGCGGCGGCGGAGCGATTCGCCACCGCCACCTGCCCACCCGGGCCCACCACCACCCTGGCCCTGGTGACCGATCTCGCCGGCTCCATGAGGCTGGACACGGAGGTCCCGATCCCCGGCCTCAGCTCCATGACCTCCACCGCGGACGGGACCCTCTTCCTGGGCGAACGGACCGGTTCGATACTCCGCCTGGGCCCCACCTCGGCCACTCCCCGGTTGTTCCTGGACCTGTCAGCCGACACCTCCACCGTGACCGACCAGGGTCTGCTGGGGATCACCGTCGGCCCGGACTCAGAACGGTTGTACGTGCTCCGCACCGACCGCCGTGGAGATCTCGTGCTCACCTCCCACCCCGTGGGTCCGAACTCGAACCCCGGCGGGGTCGTGGAACTGCTTCGCATCCCCGAGCCGAGCCCCCTCCACAACGGCGGTGGTCTGGCCTTCGGGCCCGACGGCCTGCTCTACGTGGGTGTCGGGGACGGCGGTCCCCTCGGTGACCCCTACGGCCACGGCGCCGACCCCGCGGATCTGTTGGGGGCCGTCCTGCGACTCGACCCGGGCCGGACCGGCCCCGAGATCTGGGCCACCGGACTGCGGAATCCGTTCCGCCTGGCCGCTGGACCCGACGGCGACATCTGGATCACCGACGTCGGCTCGAACTGTTTCGAGGAGGTAGACCTGCTGTCCCCCGAACAGACCGGCGCCAACCTGGGCTGGAGTCGCTTCGAGGGATTCCGACCCTTCCTGCCGGCCGCCCTTCCCGACGGCCGGACCCCCCGGGACGCCGCCGACGGTCTGGAGCCCCCACTCGCCGTGTACGCCCACGACCGGGACCGGTGCGCGGTCATGGGCGGCACCGTCTACGGGGGTGACCTGTTCCCGGAGCTGAGGGGCTCCCTGATCGTGGCCGATTTCTGCACGGGGGAGCTGATGGCCGTGTCATCGGACGGCGCGATCAGGCTGCTCCCGGTCAGGGCCGGATCCCCCGTGCAGGTCACCACGGGACCGGATGACGAGATCTGGATCGTCGACATCGCCACCGGTCTCCAGCGTCTCGGTTCATCGCGGTAGACGACCGCCAAGCCCCGGGAGCGATCCGGACACCGCCAATCCACCACCACCTCAAGCCGACCCCGGGCACACCCACAAACGGGGGAAACCGGTTGGCGCCAACAGACGGGGCCCGGGGGCGTAGGTGACGGGAGGAGCGGATCGTCCCCCGGTTCACACCAACAGACGGGGCCCGGGGGTGTAGGTGACGGGCATCCGCTTGAACCCGGCCTGGAAACTCGAGCCCAGCCGCACCGGCTCCCCGGCGGGCTCCATGTCGGACATCCGGGCCAGGATCTCGGAGAACATCGCCTCCATCTGCATTCGGGCCAACCGGGCCCCGAGGCAGACGTGGGGACCCGAACCGAAGGCCAGGTGCCGGTTCGGGCTCCGGGTGATGTCGAAGCGGTCGGGGTCGGGAAACTCCTCGGGATCCCGGTTGGCGGCGGCGTAGAACACCACCACCTTGTCGCCGGCGCCCACCTCCACCCCACCGAGGACGGTGTCGCGGGTGGCGGTACGGCGGAAGTGCACGACCGGGGAGTGGAACCTCAGCATCTCGTCGATGGCCCCACCCAGCAGGGAAGGGTCGGTCAGGAGCCGCTGGCGCTCCGCCGGATGCGTCATCAGGGCCCACATCCCCCCGGGGATGCCGTTGCGCAGGGTCTCGTTGCCCGCCACCGCCAGGAGGAAGAAGAAGTTCTCGAACTGCTCGACGGTGAGTTTCTCCCCGTTCACGTCCGCCGTCAGGACCATGGTCAGGAGATCGTCCCCGGGGTGGGCCAGCTTCTCCTCGGCCAGGGTGTGGGCGTAGTCGAACATGTCACTCAGGGCCTCACGGGACCGCGGGTTCACCTTCTGGGCTCCGGCCTCGTCGGCGGTGGGTTCACCGGCGTACTCCTCGTCCTGGTACCCGATGATGCGATCGGCCCACCCCTTCATCAGATGGCGATCCTCCAGGGGCACACCCATCAACTCGGCCAGGGTCATGAGGGGCATGTCGGCCGAGAGGTCCCGGACGAAGTCGCACTCCCCGGCCTCGATGACGGCGTCGACCAGTCGGCTC
>JALSTE010000421.1 GCA_026983855.1 Acidimicrobiia bacterium | reverse complement strand
GCCCCGGTCCCAGGGGTTGGGCATCATGAAAATCCCCGTCCGGTGAAGCTCCCGGAAGCGCTCGATCAGTGACACGGTCCCATGATGACGTCTCCGGTGGGGGCCGATCCGGCCACATCCGGACAGGACCGCTCTCTCTCCCCCCCCACCCCTCCATCTATGCCCGCCCCACGGCTGCCACACAACCACCCGACGGGCACAGATCCCGCGGGATGGGGGCTGACCGTGGGATGGTTCACCCATGGGTGTGAGCATTGAACCTCTGATCTGCGGTCATCTCACCGCTGGACTGTCGGCCTTCGAGTCCGGTGCCACCGACGGATCAGTGACCCTTCCCGTCCCCTCCTGGCTGATCCGCCACCGGCTGGGGCTGGTGCTCTTCGACTGCGGCATGCATCCCGACCTCTCCCGTGACACCCCGATGAGGGAGAGGGTGAGCCGCAACTTCGAGGTCGACATGGGCCCCGGGGAGACACTCCACCGCCGACTGGCCGACCATCAGGTCGACGTGACCGACATCGCCGTCGTGGTGCTCTCCCATCTCCACTTCGACCACGCCGGCGGCCTGGTACAGATACCCGACGCCCGGGTGGTGGTCCAGGAAGCGGAGTGGGCGGCGGGGCTCGACGACGAACTCCGGAGGGGCAACGGGTTCCGCCGGGGCGACTACGACCTCGGCCACGAGGTCCTCACCATCTCAGGGGACCATGACCTGTTCGGGGACGGGACGGTCGTCTGTCTGTCGACACCTGGCCACACCCCCGGCCACCAGTCGCTGCGCCTCCGGTTGGACAGCGGGGAGGTGGTGCTGTGCGCCGACTGCGCCTACTTCGAGCGCACCCTGGCCGGTGGGCCCCTGCCACCTTTCGGACACGACACCGCCCAACAGGCTCGCAGCATCGCCCGGCTGATCGATCACCGCCGGGCCGGAAGCCGCCTGATACCCGGACACGACACCACCATTCTCCACGCCCTGCCGGAGCGGCTGACCTGATCCCCCACTCCGACGAATCCAGGGCGAGAGAACCATATGCCCACCGACCACCCAGATCATCGGCCCGGCCGGGCCGGAACAGCCGGCCCGGGTGTGGTTACACTCTTTCCGCCGGTGGTCACCAGGCCCCGGCCGGTCTCCCGATGAGCCCGATGCCTGCGACGGATCGGCCCCGCCGACACCTCCGCACCCATCGGGCCGGAACCGACGACCCGACCAACTCCGAATCCAGGGAGCCGGCCGGAACTCAACCAACCGTCGCCCGTCGAGCGCCTCCCGAGCCGCCGACGCGCTTCACAGAGGGAGTTTCCACCACATGCCCGCCACCGAACACCACCCGGTACACCCAACGATCGGCCGCGACCGATGGGACTCACCCGGTTCGCCGGTGAGCCGGGGCACCGTCACCTCGATCGAGCCTTCCCGACGGCGGCTCCACCGCGAAGTCCCGACGGCGATCGGCCGATGACCCCCGGGCAGGGAGCACCGGACCCCACCGGATCCGAGTCCCAGCAGGTGGCGGTGGTCGCCATCGGCGGCAACTCCCTCATCAAGCACCGGGAACTGCGTACGGTCGAGGACCAGTACCGGGCCATCTGCGAGACCGCATCCCACCTGGTGGGCCTGGTGCGCTCGGGATACCGCCTGGTCGTCAGTCACGGCAACGGACCGCAGGTCGGGTTCATAATGCTCCGATCGGAGATAGCCCGGGAACACGCCGGGCTGCATCACGTCCCACTGAGCTCGGCCGTGGCCGACACCCAGGGAGCCATCGGGCTGCAGATCCAGCAGGCCCTGGCCAACGAGCTGGCCCGCCACGATCTCGATGACCGGGTGGTAACCGTGGTCACCCAGGTCGAGGTCGATCCCGATGACCCCGGCTTCGACACCCCCACGAAACCGGTCGGTGAGTTCTACTCCGCTGACCAGCTCCAGACCCTGCGGTCCCAGCACCCGGACTGGATTCTCGTGGAGGACTCCGACCGGGGCTACCGGAGGGTGGTGGCCTCGCCCGCCCCCCGGGCGATCGTCGAACAGGACGCCGTCGACACCCTCCTCGCCGGGGGCCACCACGTCGTCGCCGCCGGTGGCGGTGGTATCCCCGTGGTGCGCACCCCCGAGGGCCTGCACAGCGTCGACGCGGTCATAGACAAGGACATGACCTCGTCTCTGCTGGCGTCCAATCTCGGGGCGCCGTTGCTGGTCATCTCCACCGCGGTGGAGCACGTGATGGTCAACTTCGGGACCCCTGACGAGCGACCCCTGTCCGAGGTCGGGGTGGACGAGATGGAGCGGTACCTGGCCGAGGGGCATTTCGCCCCCGGGTCGATGGCCCCCAAGGTCAGGGCGGCCATCGGCTTCATCCGCCGAGGCGGTCGGCGGGTGATCATCACCAAGCCCGAGCAGCTCGACGAGGCCATCAGACACGGCCACGGCACCCACATAGTCCCCTGATCGCCCCCGAGACACCCCCCAACGAACGAAATGAAGGAGCAACGATGAGCAACGCCGCCGCC
>JALSTE010000420.1 GCA_026983855.1 Acidimicrobiia bacterium | reverse complement strand
CGCCGGGGCCGTGTTCCTGGGTCCGTGGTCACCGGCGTCGATAGGGGACTACGTGGCCGGACCCAGCCACGTGCTGCCGACGATGTCCACCGCCCGATTCTCCGGGGCCCTCACCGTCGACGACTTTCAGAAGCGGATGCACGCCATCGAGGTGTCCGAGGAGGCCTTCGACCGTCTGGCGCCGGTGGTGGCGACCCTGGCCCGGGTGGAGGGGCTCGAGGCCCACGCCGCCTCCGTCGCCGACCGCCGGGACTGGGCCGAGGGCGGGTGGAGGTCATGAGTCGACCCCCCGTTCGCGGCGACCTCTCGGCCCTCGAGGGCTACCACTCACCCCAGTTGGACGTGGAGGTCCGTCTCAACACCAACGAGTCGCCCCTGCCCCCACCACCGGAGTTCATCGCCGAGCTCAGGGACGCCGTGGCCCGTATCCGCTGGAACCGTTACCCGGACCGGGCCGCCACCGCCCTGCGGGAGGGGCTGGCCGACCGCCACGGGGTTGACCCGGGCCAGGTCTTCGTGGCCAATGGGTCCAATGAGGTGATCCAGACCCTGCTGTTGACCTTCGCCGGGGCCGGTCGCCGGGTGCTCACCTTCGAACCCACCTACGCCATGCACTCACAGATCGCCCGCACCAGCGGGGCGACGGTCGTCACCGCCGAACGTCGGTCCGACTTCGGTCTCGACCAGGGGGCGGTGACCTCGAAGATGGACGAGGTCAATCCCTCGGTCACCTTCCTGTGCTCACCGAACAACCCCACCGGCACGGTCGACCCGCCCGAGCTGGTCACCGAGGTGGTGGAGCGGAGCCCGGGTCTGGTGGTGGTCGACGAGGCCTACGGGGAATTCGCCGAGTGGTCGGCCCTGGGCCTTCTCGGCGAGGAGGTGCCCCTGGTCGTGACCCGGACGTACTCCAAGGTCTGGTCGATGGCGGCGATGAGGCTCGGATACATGATCGGCCCCCGGTGGCTGGTGGCCGAACTGGACAAGGTCGTTCTGCCCTACCACCTGGATGCGGTGAAGCAGGAGGCGGGTCTGCTGGCCCTCTCCCACACCGCGGAGATGGAGGCCCGGGTGGCCGAACTGGTGGCCTCCCGTCGGCTCCTGGAGTCGGCCCTGAACCGGATGGGTGTCGACGTGTGGCCCTCGCAGGCCAACTTCATCCTGTTCCGACCCCGCCGTCTCCCCGGCGGTGACGTGTGGCGGGGCCTGGTCGACCGGTCGGTGCTGGTACGGGACTGTTCCTCGTGGCCCCGTCTGGAGAACTGTCTGAGGGTGACGGTCGGCTCGAGGTCCGAGAACGAGAGGTTCCTGAGCTCCCTGGAGGAGGTCCTGACGTCATGAGCGACACCCCCCCGGCCCCGACCGCTCCACGACGGCGGATGGGTGAGGTCTCCCGCCGTACCGGGGAGACCTCCATCGCCCTGTCCGTCGACGTCGATGGGGGCGGCACCCACGAGGTCACCACCGGCATCCCGTTCTTCGATCACATGCTGGCCCAGTTGGGTCGCCACGGCGGATGGAACCTGGCGGTCGAGGCGACCGGCGACGTCGAGGTGGACGCCCACCACACGGTCGAGGACGTCGGAATCGCCCTCGGCGAGGCCTTCGCCGCCGCCCTGGGCGACAAGGTCGGGATCAGACGGTTCGCATCCATAACCGTGCCCCTGGACGAGGCGGCCGTGGAGGCGGTGATCGACCTGTCGGGCCGTCCGTACCTCCACTACGACATCAACCCCCCCGGTGAGAAGATCCTGGGTGATCCCCCCTTCGACCCCCAGCTCTGCGAGGAGTTCTGGCGGGCCTTCATCACCTCGGCCGGAATCTGCATGCACCTCACGATGGTGAGGGGCCGCAACACCCACCACATAATCGAGGCCTCGTTCAAGGCGGTGGCCCGCACCCTGCGGGACGCGGTGCGGATCGAGGGCGGTGGTGTTCCCTCCACCAAGGGTGTGCTGTGAGCGGCGCGGGGTCCGACCGCCCCCTCGTGGCCGTGCTGGACTACGGCATCGGAAACCTGCGGTCGGCCGAGAAGGGCCTCGAGCGGGCCGGGGCCGATGCCCGTCTCACCACCGACCATGGCCTGATCGCCGAGGCCGAGGCCGTGGTCCTGCCCGGTGTGGGTGCCTTCGGTGCGGTGATGGACGCCCTGAGGGCCAGCGATCTGGAGGAGCCGGTTCACGCCGCGGCGGAATCGGGCCGGCCGTTCCTGGGTATCTGCGTGGGGATGCAGATGCTCTTCGAGGAGTCCGAGGAGTCCCCGGGGGTCAGGGGGTTGGGGATTCTCCCGGGGCGGATCTCCTGGCTGCCCGAGGACGTGAAGCGGCCCCAGATGCAGTGGAACCGCCTGGAGGTCCTCGACCCTGATTCACCCCTGCTGGCCGGGCTGGAGGGGGCCTGGATGTACTTCGTGCACTCCCTGGCCGCCCGGACCCGTCCCGAGATGGTCACCGCGGTGTGCGACTACGGGGGGCCGGTCACCGCCGCCGTGGCCGCGGGCAATGTGTGGGCC
>JALSTE010000419.1 GCA_026983855.1 Acidimicrobiia bacterium | reverse complement strand
CCCCGGTCGGTGACACGGCGTCAGCCCGGTAACACAGCGTCAGCCCGGTAACACAGCGTCAGCCCGGTGACCCGGTGAGAGCCCTGTGACACAGCCTCTGCCGGATTGTGACATCGGTCTCTACCGGATTGATCACGTTCGTAACGGCAACGACATGTCCGGAGTGGCGACGGGGGGGTGAACGTCTGCTACCTTTCCCGAATCGTCGGGCGAGGGGCCCGGCCTTATCCCACGAGGGGGGCGACAGGGCGTGCCGTTGCTGGATGTAGCCGAGGTGTCGGTTCAGTTCGGAGGCATCAGGGCCCTGACCGATTTCTCCTTCACCGTCGACGAGGGTCAGATCTGCGCCCTCATCGGTCCCAACGGGGCGGGCAAGACCACCTTCTTCAACGTGGTCTCCCGGATCTACGATCCCACCTCGGGGGCGATCACGTTCGATGGCGAGAACCTCCTCGACCACGCCCCCCACGAGATCTCCCGCCTGGGTCTTTACCGGACCTTCCAGAACCTGGCCCTGTGGCCGGGCATGACCGTTCTGCAGAACGTGATGGTCGGAGGCCACAGTCGATCCCGGCAGAACTTCCTCACCGCCACCCTGAGGATAGGCACCGGCCGGGAGGAGAAGCGCCTCACCGAGGAGGCCATGACCGCCCTCGCTGAGGTCGACCTGGCCGACCACGCCCACTTCCAGGCCGCCGGCCTCCCCTACGGAACCCTCAAGCGCATCGAACTGGCCCGGGCCCTGATCGGCGAACCCCGGTTGCTGATGCTCGACGAACCGGCCTCGGGGCTCACCCACAGCGAGGTGGACGAGCTGGCCGAGCTTCTGGTGAAACTGCGAACCCGTCACAACCTCACCATGTTGCTGGTGGAGCACCACATGGCCATGGTCATGAAGATGTCGGAGAAGATCGTCGTGCTGAACTTCGGCCAGAAGATCGCCGAGGGTGACCCCGACGTCGTCCGCAACGATCCGAAGGTGATCGAGGCCTATCTCGGGAGTTCGGCATGAGTACACCACTTCTCGAGGTCAGCGGCATGAAGGCCGCCTACGGTCAGGTCAACGTCCTCCACGGGATCGACTTCTCGGTCAACGAGGGTGAGGTGGTGGTGGTACTGGGGGCCAACGGGGCCGGGAAGACCACCACCCTCCGATCCATATCGGCCATGAGGTTGGTAACCGTGCAGGGGTCGGTGAAGGTCTCCGGCACCGAGACCGTGGGGCGGAACCCCGCCGAGGTGGTCCGCCTCGGTGTGGCCCACGTACCCCAGGGGCGGGGCACCTTCCCCGAACTCAGTGTCGAGGACAACCTCCACTCGGGGGCCTACGTGGTCAGGAACCGGGCCCAGATCCAGGAGGACGTCGAGCGCTACTTCGAGATGTTCCCGGTGCTGAGGGAGAGGCGGGACCAGCTGGCGGGCTCGCTGTCCGGCGGTGAGCAGCAGATGCTGGCCGTCTCCCGGGCCCTGATGTCCAGGCCGCGCCTGCTGCTGTTGGACGAACCCTCCCTGGGACTGGCGCCCCTCATAGTGGAGCAGCTCTTCGAGACCCTGTCCCAGATCAACCGGGACACGGGCATGACGATGCTGGTGGTCGAGCAGAACGCCCAGCTCGCCCTGTCCATCGCCAACCGGGCCTACGTACTCGAGGCGGGACAGATAGTGCTCTCCGGTGAGGCCGAGGCCATGAAGACCGACGAGGCCGTCCGCCAGGCCTATCTGGGCTACTAGGAGGGAGACATCATGGACTTCAACCTGCTCACCAGCCCCGAGCTGCTGCTGGCCCGGATATTCGACGGGCTCAACGCCGGGGCGGTCTACGCCCTGGTCGCCGTGGCCCTGGTGCTCATCTTCAAGGCCACCACCCTCATCAATTTCGCCCAGGGTGAGATGGCCATGTTCGGCGCCTTCATCGCCTACATCGGCTGGGCCGAGTGGGGTCTACCCATGTGGATAGCGGTGGTGGTGGCGATGATCCTCTCCGCCCTGGCGGCGGCGGCCATCGAGCGCACCCTGATCCGCCCCTTCGACCCCTCCGACCATCTACCCCTGGTCATCATCACCCTGGGGCTGCTGCTCATAATCGGGGCCGTGGCCGGGATGATCTGGAGGTTCGATCCCAGGCCCTTCCCCGAGCTGTTCCCCAGCGGTAGCGCCTTCCGGCTGGGCATCGCCAATCTCCGCTGGTACACGGTGTTCACCCTGGCCGCCGCGGTGGCCATGATGGCCGTGCTGCAGTTCCTGCTGAGTCGGACCAAGATAGGTCTGGCCTTCCGGGCCGTGTCGTCCAACCTGGAGAGTTCGGAACTGGTCGGCATCAGGGTGGGTCCCACCCTGCAGTTCGGATGGGCCCTGGCCGCTGCCGCCGGTACCTTCGGTGCGGTCATCTTCGTGGCCGATCCGGTGCGTCAGATCGAGCCGTCGATCATGCTCAGCGTCCTCATATTCGCCTCGGCCGCCGCCGCCCTCGGTGGGCTGGACTCCCTGTGGGGGGCGCTGGTGGGTGGCTTGATCGTGGG
>JALSTE010000418.1 GCA_026983855.1 Acidimicrobiia bacterium | reverse complement strand
TCAACCTCTCGAGCAGGGCACGGCACCGGGAACGATCCGCCGCCAGGGGCCAAAGTTCGGCCAGATGGGCCCGGTGCACGAAGGCGGCCCATCGGGGGTCGGTGTGACGCAGGTGCACCATGGCCAGGGGTCGGGCCATGCAGCGCTCGAGATCATCGCCCGCGGCCGCCGCCAGGCGCTCCACGAGCCGGGTGCGGGCCTCATCGGCCAGTTCCAGGATGGCCTCGACCAGGTGATCTCGATTGTCGAAGTAGTTGTAGAAGGAACCCAGGGCCACGTCGGCCCGGTCGGTGATGGCCGCTATGGGCACCTCGGGGATGGGCATCTCGCCCATGAGGGTCAGGCCGGCCTCGGTCAGGGCCGAGAGAGTCCGCTGGGCCCTCCGTTGGAGTCGGCTCGGATTGTCTGACAACTCACGCCCCCCGGAATCACACTGCCCCCCACGGCGCCGCGCGGGACGGACCGGGAGTGGCGGGGCCGCTGCGCCACGGCCCGGGTGCCGGAAGTCGCTGCCCGCCACCAGAATCCAAGATAGCCCCAGGGCCCTACTGTGGCAAGGGTCACACTCTCTCCCGGCCCGGTGGGGCCGTGCCGCTCGACCCTGGGATGCGACCGCCGCGTCACCCCTTGGGTGTTCGATCGACCCTCATCGGGAGCTACGATGGCCCCCCGTGGATGTCTTGGTCTGCGGTCTCATCGGTGGCTCCGGTTCGGGCAAGAGCACCCTGGCCCGGTCCCTGATCGACGCCCTGGGCCCCGATCAGGTGGCGGTTCTCCCCTTCGACGCCTACTACCGTGACCTGGCCGAACTCGATTCCGTCGGTCGGGGAGGGGTCAACTGGGATCACCCCGACTCCCTCGACGTGGACCTGTTCGTGGATCACCTCGACGGGCTGAGGGGCGGGAGGGCCGTGGGGGTGCCCGTCTACGATTTCTCCCGCCATCGCAGAACCGGCGAATGGGTACCGGTGGAACCCCGCCCCTACGTCGTGGCCGAGGGAATCCTCCTCGGGGCCTCCGGGGAGATCCGTCGGAGGCTGGACCTCAGCGTCTTCCTCGACGTGCCCGAGCAGGTGCGGTTCGCCCGGCGTCTCCACCGCGACGTGGCCGAACGGGGACGCACCCCAGCCGATGTGGAACGTCAGTTCCGGGAGTCAGTGGCCCCGATGCATCGGCTCTTCGTCCAGCCCGGTGCCGCCGCCGCCGACCTGGTCGTCGAGCATCCCTTCGATCCGTCCCACATCGCCGGGCGGGTGGTTCGGTCGCTGGAGAGGGTACGGCCGTCCACGGTGGTTTGAGCGCCACCCCGCCGTCAGGTCATGACCGACAGACTCAGGGCGAAATCGCCGGCGTCATCGGTCCAGAAGTGCTCCAGCCGGAGCCCGGCCCGGGAGAGCTCCTCGGACAACTCGGCCCGGTCGAACTTGGTGGAGATCTCCGTGAGCATGGCCTCACCGGCGGCGAATTCCACCTCCAGGCCGAGATCGCGGACCGTGACCCGTTGGTCGACCAAGGAGTCCAGATACATCTCGATGCGGTGCTCGGCGGTGTTCCAGTGGGCCCGATGGGCGAACCGGTCGGGGTCGAAGTCGGCGTGAAGCTCCCGGTTGATCACCCGGAGGACGTTCAGGTTGAAGCTGGCGGTCACCCCCTCGGCGTCGTCGTAGGCGGCAACCAGACGGCCGGGGTCCTTGATCAGGTCCGTTCCCAGGAGGAGCCCGTCACCGGGCGCCATGTGGGAGACCAACTCGGCCAGGAACTCCTTTCGTTCCCCCGGGTCGAGGTTACCGATGGTTCCCCCCAGGAAGGCGACCAGGTGCCGGCCACCCGACGGCCAGGTACCCATGTGGTGTTCGAAATCGGCGACCATCGCATGGACCCTCAGATCGGGGTACTCATCGACCAGTGACCGGGCCTGACGGGAGAGCATCCCCTCGCTCACGTCGAAGGGCACATAGGTGCGCAGTCCGGACCCGACCATGGCGTCGAGCAGGGTGCGTGTCTTCTCCGAGGTGCCCGACCCCAGTTCGATGAAGATCTCCGCCCCGAAATCGGCGATGTGTCCCGCCTCACGGCGGAGGATCTCCCACTCCCTGCGGGTGGGGTAGTACTCGGGTAGCCGGGTTATCCGATCGAACAACTCCGAGCCCCGGTCGTCGTAGAACCACTTCGGGGGCAGCTCCTTGGGAGTGGAGGTGAGGCCCCTCCCGACATCGGCCCTTATGGACCGATCGAAGAAATCGGGGGCCAGACGGACCTCTATCGTCGGATTGGCATCGGGAGAGCCGGCCCCGGCGTCGGTCCCGGCGACAGTGCCGGCGTCGGCGGAAGTGGGGGAACAACCAGTGGTGGGATTCAAGATGGGTTCCATTTCAGTTGACATGGGTCGGGACCCCCCGCTCATCGGTTCGAGGGCCGGGGGCCGCGGCGATAGTGCCTGGATGGGGGTTCGAGGTCGTAGGCGCAGCGGAAGCCGGAGAAAATCTGTCGGCGGACGGGGAAGTCCCAGTTGCGGAACGATCTCCTGATCGCCACCGGATCCGTCGCCCAGGAGCCGCCCTTGAGAACCCGGTAGCGTCCATCGAAGAACACCTCGGAGTACTCACGGTAGGGAAACGCCTCGAAACCGTCGTACCCGTGGAATGGGGTGGCGGTCCACTCCCAGACGTCCCCGATGGTTCGTCGGCAGCCCTCGCCCCGGTCGTCCGAAGGGAGCGCCCCCAGAGCGAGGGGTCCGAAATGGCGGCCACCGAGATTCGCCCCGGTCGCCTCGGGATCGCTTCCCCCGGGCCGGGTTCCGATGTCGGTCAGGGCGGCCCTCTCCCACTCGGTCTCGGTGGGGAGGCGCCCACCCCGCCAGCGGGCGAAGGCATCGGCCTCGTACCAGCACACGTGCTGTACCGGAGCGGCCGGATCCACCTCGTACCGGGTACCGAACCGCAGGATCCGGGCCACACCATCCTCCAGGCACCAGAACTGGGGTGCCTCCAGCCCCTGCTCCAGACGCCAGTCCCAGCCCTCCGGGGTCCACAGCTCGGGACGGTCGTAGCCACCTTCGGCCATGAACTCCAGATAGCGCCGGTTGGTCACCGGGAACCTGTCGATTCCGAAGCTCGCGGTCTCGACGGTATGGGGCGGAAGTTCATTGTCCAGGGCCCACGGATGGTCCACCGAACCCTTGGAAAAGGAGCCCCCGGTGATCTCCACCACCGCCGTGTCATCGGTCGGCGTCGATGGGATCACCGCCGGATCGATGGCCCCCGGGGGCGGATGGGCGGAGTCGCCCATGAGCTGGTGGGTGGCCAGCATGGTCTCCACGTGCTGTTGCTCGTGCTGAGCGACCATCCCGTACACGAAGCCGTCGGCCAGCAGACGCTCAGTTCCGGCGAAGGCCTCGGGTTCCACCGCGTCCAGCTCGGCCAGAACCTCCTCGCGAACCCGTGCCAGGTAGGTCCGGGCCGCTTCACCCTCCAGGAGGGGGAGTCCCGGTCTGGTGCTGCGGGGGTGCCGAAAGGCGTCGTAGAGATCGTCCAGCTCGGGGCGCGCCGCCCGGGCCGATGGGCCAATCCTCCGCAGCAGCCACTGATCCTCGTAGTTCCCGACGTGGGCCAGGTCCCAGACCAGGGGTGACATCAGGGGGGAGACCTGTCGTCGGATCGTCTCATCGTCGAGATCGGTGAGGTCGAGGGTGCGTCGGCGGGCCCGCGAGAGAGCGGCCTCGATATGGTTCTTGAGGGTCTCGGCGTCGGTGGTCACGGTTCGGGGACCTCCGTTCGGCCCCGGGCCGGGAGCGGGGACCGGTTCCGCTCCCGGTCGACACCCCGGTCCCACCATTCCCCCACGGTCTCCGCCAGTTCGAAATCCCCCGTTCGGGCCAGTTCCGCGGTGGCCAATGTCACCAGACCATCCAAGGCCGTCTCCAGTCGGGGATGGGTCGGGCCGCATCTGCCCGCCAACCGCCAGCAGCCCGTCGTCGCCTCCGTCACCTCCCGTACCTGCGGCCAAAGGGAGGATCGGGTCAACAACACACCGGCCAGGGCCAACAGCGGTGCGGGGTCCATGGAGAGTGGGGTGTCCATGATCCTCATCTCGAGCGGGCCACGGGGCCTTATCCAGGGGAACAGGGTGGTCACGTGCCCGAGAGCCTCGGCCACGGTGGGACCGGATCCCCCGAACCCCTCCGTGATCCAGCGTCGCAGGGTCAGCCCGGCCGGGGCCGCGGTGGGCTCACCGCCCGGCATGGTGGGCACCTGGAGCACCTGGGCCTCCAACCCGAAGCGGGCCCACGCCACGGCCATCGGTTCCCCGCACCGGGACACATCGCCCACCCGCGACGGATCCACCGACTCCCAGATTCGGTGGCGTTCGCAGTGCCACGGCTCGGCCCCGGGAAAGTCGGGGTGGGCCCGCGGAGAGGAACTCGCCGCGGCCAGCAGACACGGCCCGAGCCGGTGAGCGATGGACCACGCCTCCTCGGGGTCGCCGGCGGGGTCGACGGTGATCTGAAGTGAGGCGGTGTTGTTCATCATCAGACGCCCGGCCGGACCCAGACGGTCGAAGACCGTCTCCATGTTGCGATAGCGGCTGTTGTCCAGCAGTCTTCGCGGGGGGCGCCCGACATCCAGTCCACCTCCGGCCAGCTCAACCCCGTGATCGGACAGCACTTCGCGCAGGGTGGCCACGTCGCGACGGGCCCGTGACGCCAGGCGGCCCATGTCATGGTCGGGAGGGCCGTTCAGTTCCACCTGACCGCCGGGTTCGATACTCGTGGACATCAGCACCGGCAGGCTATTGAGTATCGCGGCGATTCGGGTGGGATCCACTCGATCGCCCGGTGCCGCGGCCGGCCGGGTGTGGAACTCGATCTCCACGCCGGCCCGTGGTGGTCTCCCCGGGGACACGGGGAAGGTGAGGCTCTCGACCATCAGGCGTCTGAAGTGCCCGAGACCCTCTGTTCCACTCAGCCGATGTGCATCTGCGGTGGTGACGCTGCGGGTTCGGGACATGAAGAGCGGCCGATCACCGGTGTCCGTAGGCCGAGGCCGTCCATGCCACGTCCCGAACGCGGTCGGACCACTGGTCCCCCGAATGGCGGTCATCGGAGCGGCCGGTGTGGCCCACGGTGGTCTCCTCCACGGTCGGGTCCGGACACGGTCCCGGACTTCCCGGTCTGTTGGAACACGGCGTCTACGCGCTTTGTTCCGTCCGGATCTTCCCTGGTGCGAATTGCACCAGGTCTTCAGTGGTGCTCGTCACCGGCCGACAGGTGAAGCGTGGACGATCGTCGACCAAGCGGTGGTCCCTGCCCCCACGGGGTGCGGGACGAGGAGGGCATGTCCCTCATCGAGACCATCGTCGCGGTCTCGATTCTGGCCATCGCCCTGCTCCTGACCATCGGACCGACCGTGGCCGCGTTCAGGACCCTGCGGGGCGCCAAGGTCATCAACCTGGCCGAATCGGTCGGACAGGGTCAGATCGAGGTCATCCAGCAGCTCGACTTCAACGACGTGGGGGTCGCCGGAGGCAATGTCCCGGGCAGTCTGGAACCCAACTCCACCGCCATCGTGCAGGGGGTGACGTTCAACGTGGAGACCACCGTCGACTGGGTGGGCAGCAGCGGTCTCGACCCGGGGCTCATCAGCGACGCCGGTGACGGCGTGACCGGACAGGCGGACTTCGGCCAGAACTACAAGTGGGTGACCGTCACGGTCACCCCGAGCGACGGCTCCCTCGCCCCGGTGGTGTTCTCCACGGCCATCGCCCCGCCGTTCGTGCCGTCGGGGGACGCCCAGAACGGAACCATCACCGTGGAGCTGAAGAAGTTCGAGCCCGTGGGCTCCCCGACCCCCGGCACGGAGTGGCCCGCGGTGTACCTCGTCTCACCATCGGGAGCGGCCATCGGACCCACGTCGGGGATAGGTACCTCCCGACCCGTGTTCGAGAGCATTCCCCCCGTGGCCGGTGGGGGCTCCTACCGGGTACGACTCGGCCCCTCGCTGTCGGACGTGGCGGCGGCGGGATGGCGAATACACCATGACGACCTGCTGAGCCTGGCCGATGAGGTCACCATCGAGCCGGGAAGGGCCAATGTCGTCCCCCTCAACATCTACAAGCCGATCAACCTGCAGATCACCCTGACCGGACCCTCCCAGCTGGGTGGTCCCTCCGGGCCGGTGAGCGAGGCCTCACTGATCCTGGGTTACGGGACCCGCTACGGCGTCCTCAGCTCGGCGGAGATGGACTCCCCCGGTCACTGGAGCGTGAGCGAGTTCGAGGGCGTTCCCCTCGTGCCGGGCGACTACTCCATCCAGGTCGACGCCCCCGGTTACATCCCCTACGGCGTCGCCCACGTCTCGATGCCCGACGGCTACCCGTCGAACCTGGTGCAGGCGGTGAACATCGAACTGGATCTGGCCCCGAACAACACGGCGGAGATGACGTTCATCGTCAAGGACCCCGCCGGTGAGCCCATCCGTGGTGCCCTGGTCAACATCGGATCCGACGGGTACGGACCCCTGGTCCAGACCACCGATGCCGACGGAAAGGCGCGCTACAACCTCCCGGTCGGATCCAAGTCCGCTCCCACCGTCACCGTGCAGAGTCCCCACGGCCATGAGGAGTTGGTCACCCCGGTACCGCCGATCGTGGTGTGGGACACCGAGGAGTACACCCTGGCCCTGCCGGCCGGTAGGGGCCTGCTCCGCTTCGAGGAGGGTGTCGGGGGGTACTTCCAGTATCTGCCCTTCGGATCGGGGGCCAACTGGAGTGCTCCCGTGCTTCCGAACAGCAACGGTCGGGGATCGGCCGCCCTCCCCGGCAACAGCAGCGCCAATCAGTGGTCGGTCAGGAAGGTCTGCTTCGCCGGCAACACCGTGGTGGCGGAGGGCACCGTGACGGTGGCCCCCAACGGGACGACCGTGTCCTGGGGGGCGGGGCAGCCGTCATGTTGACACCCCTGAGGCCCGGGAGGGCGATCCTCCGACGTCCACTCAGCAGCCGGACCGAAGGATCGGGCCGATCGGGTCGGGGCGATCGGGACGAGAGCGCCTACACGGTGATCGAATTGTCCATGACGATCGGGATCCTGGCCCTGGTCCTCGGGGCCTTCTACGGCGCTTACAACGGGTTCATCCGTGACGTGGGCTTCGCCGAGCAGCTCGGGGACATCGAGCGGGAGGCCCGACCGGTGCTCAACGAACTCGTGATCGAGCTCCGTCAGGCCGTCCCCCCCTCCACCTCGGCCCACGGTCAACCGGTGGAGTACCTGGCCTCGGACCGGATCGTGTTCTACTCCGATCGCCGGGACGTGGCGGGTCCCGAGCGCTACGACTACCGGCTGGTGAACTGCGTGGACTCGCTCTGCGACCTCCAGGGGAACATCTACTTCGCCGATCCCACCACCTCCTATCCCAATTGGGCCTACAACACGGCCCTCGGGCCCGACTACCAGTGGACCGCCCTGAGCCGGGTACCCGAGTCGACCGTGCTGTTCGAGGCCCGCAGGGGCGGAGTCACGGTGAGTTCCTGCGATCGCTCCGATCTCGACGGTCTGGGAGCGGTCGACTGTGACTTCGACACCGTGCTCGTGAGGGTGGTCGCGGCCCCGAAGGGCAACCCCCGCCCCCGGGACTACGAGGTTGAGGAGGAGGTGACCCTCCGCAATGCCCGACTGTGAACCCATCCCCACCGGGCCACGGCACCGTGGCCCCGACGGGATCGCCATGATCACCGTGATCCTCGGGGTCATGGTCATATTCGCCTCCATACTGGTGCTCTCCCGGGAGGCCGTGGCGGAGTACCGCACCGCCAAGTACGGCGAACGCGACGATGTCCTGTTCAGCCAGATGGAGGGCGTGGCCCAGAGGTACCTCTCCAAGATGGCGGCCGATCCCGCCTACTACCTGCACTGGGTGGACGAGTTCGAGCGACCGCGCACCTGCACCGATCCCGCCTCCCCGAACCTGAACCAGGTCCGGTCGGCCGGGTCGGCCTGGCTGGCCGACTGCGGGTCCTGGGCCTACCTGACCCCGGCCACGTCATCGGATTGGACCCGCTATCCGCTCTCCACCGGCGACGACGACGGTGAGATCCTCATGGAGGTCAGACCACGTGGGGACCAGGGGTCGGTAGAACTGACCGTGGCCGGCCAGATACGTCTGAGGGGCCAGTACCGGACCATCTCCGTGGAGGTGGCTCCACCGGCCGTGTCCGCATTCGAGTGGATGAGCGAGGTGGACCTCCGGTTCGCTCCCGGTGCAACCGTGGCCGGGCCGGTGTACTCCGGACGCGACGTCGACTTCGCCGGCCCGCCCTCCGGAACGGCCGAGGGAAACGTCTACGCCGACGGCCGGATCACCGGATCACCGGCGCTGGCGCCGGGGGTCAAGAGCTTCGACTCCACCGGCACCCAGACCGGTCTCATCGGTTCCGTATTCCCCGAACAGCTCGTCTTCGACGACTTCTGGGACGACATCGACCTGATCCGGGACTCGGCCTGCAACCAGGGTGGGTTGTGCCTGACGGTGGCGGGGGCCAACGCCTACCTGGTCCAGCCCCACACCGTGGGTTCGGCGGCGAAGGTCGCCGTCTGGTACTCCACCACCTCCAATGTCGTGGGCTGCATCGAGCCGCGGGAGTGGTGGTGGGCGAATCCCGAGGCCGCCGCCAACTCATGGCAGGTCCTGGGTGACTTCGACGTGCCCGCCAACGGGATCGTCTGGGCCGACTCGACGGTCATCCTCGGCAACAGGACCGTGGGCGCCCCGACCGGTCCCGTCGAGGTGGGCGCCCCCCTCACCATCGCCGCCGGCGACGCCAACCTCCTGGCCGACGTGGTCGTGAACGCCGATGTCGACTACCGGGATCCCACGGTGGGAGACGTACTGGGGGTCATCGCCTCGGGCGACATCGTGGTGAACCCCGACGCCAGCGGCCAGCAGATCGCCGGGCAGATGACCCTCAAGGGTGCCTACCTGGCCCAGGCCGGGCAGATGAGGGTGGCCCGATCCTGCGGACAGTGGGGTTCCCTCCCGACCGGCTCCACCCCGAACCTGATCTTCGTCGGGGCCATAGCGACCCGAAACAGCGGGGATCTCGTGAGCTATTTCCCCAACCGTTCCTTCGACTGGGATCACCGGTTCGGCGACATCGCCCCACCGCTGTTCCCGCGGGTGTCCAGCGGATTCACATTCGTGGACTTCCGGGAGATACCCGTGCCCGACTGGGCCCGGAGCTAGGCAATTCAGGAAAGTTGACTGCCATGAAGAACCATGCGACAAGGACCCACGAACCGGGACACCCGGTCCGCCGGATCGTGGCCGCCGCCGGTGTGATGGTCTCCCTGCTGTCGGGGTTGGCCCTGATCCTGGCCTCTCCGGCCGCGGCCCTGGCCGCCCCCTCGGTGGGGGTGGCGGGGGCCTCCTCGGCCGCGGTGGATGATGTCGTCGAGTTCACCGTCTCCTATGCCTGTTCGGGTACGGAGGCCTGCGTGAACATGGTCGTGGACGTCTCGTACTCGAACATGACCCCGGTGGGGAACCAGCACTTCGTGATCGGCACCGTCCAGCCCGGGTCAGTGGGCCAGGTGTTCGCCAGCGCCAAGTTCCCCGCCTCGACACCGAATGGCGTGCTGGGCGTGGTGACCGCCGACGCCCGGATCGACAATGGGCCCGACGGGACGGGCACCCACGAGATCACCGCGGTCAACACGACCACCACCACGACATCGACCACGACGACCACCTCGTCCTCCACGACCACCACCACCTCGACCACGACCACGACCGTGCCCTCGTCGACGACGTCGAGTTCGACGTCCACCACCGCCGCCACCACGACCACCACCCGGCCACCGGAACCGAACATCCACACCTACAAGACCCGCAACAGGTACACGGTTCTGATCGGGAGCACCATCGACTGGTATCTCGACACCGACAACTACGGCGACCAGGGTGTTCCCGACGTGACGGTCGAAGACGTCCTGCCCCCCGAGTACCTGCCCCAGAAGGTGTACACGGGTAGGTGGTCCCCGACCGCGGTTCAGGCCCGTTTCGAGTACCGGGTGGCCGGGGTGTGGGCCGATCTGGGTACGTACAGCGGTGGTACCGGCACATGGGTCGACCTTCCGGCCGGTACCGAGGCGGTGAGGGTGACCTACAGTCCCGACGCCGGCACCGAGGTGCCCGGGGGCTTCAACCTGTGGGACCGGGTCCGGATCCGGGCCGAGGCCATCCGACCCGACCGGAACGGCGACACCTACTCCACCCCGCACTACGTCAGCAACTGCGCCACCTGGACCTGGACCGAGCAGGTCCGGGGCCCCCGTACCAAGACCCGCTGCCGAAGCTCGAGGATCAAGGCTCCCGTGCCCGACATCAGGACCCGCAAGTCCCGGTCCAAGAGCTCCCTGGCCGTGGGGGAGAGCCTCGACTGGTACCTCGACACCGACAACCGGGGAACCCAGGGTGTTCCCCAGGTGACGATCCTCGATGAGATCCCACCGGAGTTCGAGCCCACCAAGCTATGGACGGGGCGCTGGACGCCGTCCAACACCGAGGTGACCTTCGAGTACCGGGTCGGTTCCAACTGGAACGTCCTGGGAACCTTCACCGGGGGAGGGGCCTGGTACAACCTGCCCCAGAACGTGGAGGCGGTCAGGATCACCTACGGCTCCAACCCGGCCCAGGAGATAGGGACCGACTTCCGGGTCAACAGCTGGGCCCGGATCCGCACCGACGCGGTCCGACCGGACCGCAACGGCGCCTACTACGCCGCTCCCAGAACGGTGACCAACTGCGCCGAGTGGTCGTGGACGGAACAGGCGGCGGGCCCCCAGACCGAGCAGAAGTGCCACAGCACCACCATCGTGGAGCCCGCGGCCAGACCGCGTCCCTACCTCTGGGTGGAGACCAGCAATCTGAAACCGACCGACGAGGCCAGCTTCCGGCTCCGGATCCAGAACAACTGGAACGCCCAGTTGCCCCTCATCCAGCCGTTCATCGCCTACCACCTGCCGCCCGGGCTCGAGTACGTGGGATGGGAGCAGGTCTCCTCGGGAGCGGCACCCACCGTGACCGTCCTGGACGACTACGGCGTGCCCGGTCGGACCCTGGTCCGCTTCGACCTGGCCCAGACCCTGGCCCGGGGACAGTCCTTCGACGTGAGGGTCCGGGTGAAGGTGGCCGCCGGGGAGACCCTCGGATGGCACCCCGCCGAGGTCCTGGCCGGCACCAACCGGACCGAGCACTTCGTGGAGTGCGCCACACCCACCAAGAGGGACACCTATGACGTGGACTTCGACGGCAACGTCCTGGAGCGTCTGTGCCTGGCCTCGACGAGCTACTACGTGAACCAGGCCGCTCAGACCGAGGCCCGGATGCTGGTCAAGGGTGCCGCCGGTCTGCCCCCCCTGGACTGGAACACCCTCCAGGAGCCCCCCCAGCCCTGTCCCGACATCGGTGGGTACACCTACTACCCGTGTGTGGCCCAGACCACGTCCCTGGGCCAGACGGACTATCAACTGGAGGTGCAGAACTCCGGGAACGTCGACCTGACCGATTTCACCCTGGTCAACACCCTGCCGTTCGTCGGGGACACCTTCGTGACCGAGGGACTGGCGTCATTCCCCCGTGAGAGCGACTGGCGCCCCACCCTGAGGGCCCCCCTGCAGATCATCGAGGCCCCG
>JALSTE010000417.1 GCA_026983855.1 Acidimicrobiia bacterium | reverse complement strand
GCACACCGACGTTGGGCACGACCTGTGATCACCGAGGCCGGCACGGCGGAGCGAACGCGGAGCCGTCAGCCATTCCCCACCGAGATGACGACCTTGCCCCGGGCACGACACTCACCATGGTGACGCGGGGCCTCCCGCACCTCGTCCAGGGGGTAGACGGTGTCGATCACCGGCTTCATGACCCCGGCCGTGACCAGATCCACGGCGGTCTGTAGTGCCTCGGCGCTGGTCCTGACCACCAGTACGCCAATGTCGCTGTCCGACATGAGGGAGTACAGTCTCCCCACCGTGGCTGCCTGAAGTAGGGCCGACATCGCACCGCCGACGACCCGGTACCGGCCACCCGGTGCGAGGGAGTGCCGATAGCCCAGCACCGAACGGTAGGCTGCCAGATCCAGGATGAGGTCGTATGTGCGCCCGGTGCGGGTGGCCTGCTGCCTGGTGTGGTCCAGCACCACGTCGGCACCAAGCTCCTCCAACAGGGCCCGCTTGTGGCTGTTGTCCACGGCGGTCACGATCCCTCCGGCGTTTCGGGCCAACTGCACCGCCAGGGTGCCCGCACCGCCCCCGCACCGTTGATCATCACCTCCGAGCCGGGCCCGACTCTCTCCAAACCCTGCGTCGCTATGACCCCAGACTGGGGAAGGGCGGCGGCGACGACGAATGACAGGTCATGGGCCTTGGACACCAACGGGGCGTCGGCGGGGAGACTGACATACTCAGCAAAGGTCCCCGCCCCGTGCCACATGGCGTCGCCCAGGACCTCGTCCCCGGGCCGGAAGCGCTCGACAGCGGCGCCGACCGTCTCGACGACCCCGGCCACGTCAGACCCCAGGATGGGATGGCGTGGACGCGGCGGACCCTGCATCCGGGCGTATAGAGGTCGGCCGCGCAACACCTCCCAGTCCGACATGTTCACCGACGCCGCCCTGACACGAATCAGGACATCGGAATCGCCCACGGCGGGTAGGCCGACATCCCGGACCTCGACCACATCCGGAGAGCCGTATCGCTCGTGGACCGCAGCCTGCATCACCACCCCCTGGGGAGACGCCTCGAACCTAGTCCGGGCTTCGCCGCTGGAACGGAGCCGCTGCCCGCCCCTCCCGCGGCCTCAGTCAACGGAACAGCCCGTCTCGCGAGCCTCCGTCCAGCGCCGGGCCGCGGGACGGGGATCGCCGTTCAGGCCGTAGAGCCCGTTGGTGGCGAAGACGGTGGCGGTGGCGGCCGCCTCGGGGGAATAGCCCCAGGCACCGATGTCGATGTCGGTCGGGAGGAACCAGACCAGGAACGCCAGATCACGGGCACACGCCTGGCCCAGAAGCCACTCGAGGTAGTCATCCTGGGCCCTGGGGCTCGACGCAACCTCCCCTTCCGGGGTCGCGGCCACGCCGGCGGGGAACCCGGTCTCGGCTATGGCCACCGGTAGTCCCGGTGCGAAGAACCGATCCAGGTAGTCGGGGGGCGGTGTCGACAGGTCACCCCCGAGGTAGGGGTAGGTGGACACCGCTATCAGATCGGTGGCGTCGACCAACTGTGGCAGCACCGCCGGGTCACCCAGCTCCGCCTGGAAGGACGCGAAGACCGTGACATCGGGATAGGTGGCGGTGGCATGGCGATAGAGCCGCCGGTACAGCTCGAGCCAGTCACCGGCCGCCGCCGGGTCCGAGGCCGCAACCAGGTCGATCTCGACTCCCACGTTCAGGAAGTCGGGATCGAGTTCGGCCACCAGGAGGTCGATCCACGCGGTCAGCGCCCTCTGGACCTCCGGAGTTGACGGTCCCGCCCCGGCCAGGGACACCGGTCGGGCTGCGCCGTCGAGTCCATCGGGGATGTCGTCGCGGGCGACATTGCTGAGGGCCAGGGCCACATAGACGCCTTGACCGTCGGAGGCGGATCGACGGGCCCGCAACTCGGCAGCGAAGGTGGCCGGAAGCGGGGTGCCGTCCAGCAGTGACTCCCAGGGTATCCCCCGGTCGAAATGGTGGGCGATCAACGAGCCTTCCTCCGCTGCCAGTCCGAAGGCCGCCGCCACCGCCTCCGGTGACGGCGCCGATGGAAACGGAGTGAGACCCAACAGCAACTCCCCCGTTCCCGCCCGGTCCGGCGTGGGACTCCCGACGGCCCCTGTCGACGGGGTGGAACCTACGGAGGATTCGTCGCCGGCCCCCCCACCCGTCGACGGGGAACATGCCGAGGCCAGCAGCAGGAGGGGCACGACAACGAACAGGGAATGCCACCGCCTACTCGTGACCATGGCGCTCGTGACCATGCCACCCTTCCCGGCCCCATTCCCCTGGCGGGCCACAGAGCCATCATAGGGGCCCCAGCACGGCTCACAGGGCGAGGCGAAGAGTGGTGTTCAAAGATCCGGAGGGCGACGCTGGGTCTCTCGGATCCGCAACACAACGTGTTCGACACGATGCTGCCCACCGCCACACAGGTCGGATGGCAACTGAACTCGCCAAGGAGCCCGGTCACGGTCAGCTCAACGCCACCGCGCACCGGTCGCATGGCAACTGAACTCG
>JALSTE010000416.1 GCA_026983855.1 Acidimicrobiia bacterium | reverse complement strand
TGCTGGTCACCGGGGGCGGCCGCGGTATCGGACTGGCCTGCGCCCGGGCCTTCGCCGCCAACGGCGACCGGGTGGCGATCACCTACCGGTCCAGCCTGCCCGATGAGCTCGGGGACATTCTGGCCATACGCTGTGACCAGACCGATCCCGAGCAGGTGGACGAGGCCCACAGCGTCCTGGCTGACGAACTGGGACCCCTGGACGTCCTCGTCGCCAACGCCGGTGTCACCCGCGATCAGCTCATCCTGCGGATGTCCGACGACGACTTCGCGTCGGTGGTCGACACCAATCTCAACGGTGCCTACCGCATGGCCAAGCGGGCCGCCCGGCCGATGCTTCGATCCCGGCGGGGGCGAATGATCTTCATCTCCTCCGTCGTCGCCCTCAGCGGACAGGCCGGACAGGTCAATTACGCCGCCTCCAAGGCCGGGCTGATCGGTATGGCCCGTTCACTGGCCCGCGAGTTGGGAGGCCGGTCGATCACCGCCAACGTGGTCGCCCCGGGGCCGGTCGCCACCGACATGCTCGACGCCCTCGACGACGAAATCGTGGCCCAGATGGCCCAGGCCGTGCCCCTGGGACGGGTGGCGACCGCCGATGAGATCGCCGGTGTGGTCACATTCCTCGCCTCACCCGCCGCCTCCTACATCACCGGGGCCGTGATACCCGTGGACGGCGGTCTGGGAATGGGACACTGAGCCGGAATCCGCCACCAGGAGGGGAACCACCCCATTTCCAACGAGGGCGATATCGCCCCCAATGATCGTGACCGGGGCCGAATGCGCCTAGCATGCCCTGGGTCCCACGGGCGGCTCCGGGCCGCCACCGGCTCGGGACGCACCGACGTCTCCCCGACCGGAGATCCACGAATTCCGCCATCAAGAGACCGCTATCAGGAAACACAGAACAACGGAGTCAATGGTGAACAACGAAAACTTCGAGCGCTTCCGCAAGTGCGCCGTGGACGTCCTCCAGGTGGAGGCCGACAAGATCGTCCCCGAGGCCAGCTTCGCCGATGATCTCGACGCCGACAGCCTCGACCTGGTCGAGCTGGTGATGGGACTCGAGGAGGAGTTCGACATCACCGTCGAGGAGGACGAGCTGGAGGGCATCGGTACCGTCGCCGAGGCCGTGGCCCTGGTAGAGAACAAGCTGTGACCACCCGCCGCCGGGTGGCGGTGACCGGAATGGGCGTGGTCGCCACCTGTGGTACCGGAACGGAGGCCTTCTGGGAGGGCCTCATCGGGCCCTCACCGACGGGAGAACGTCGGGTGGCGGAATTCAACCCCGCTGATTGGTACGACAACCCCAAGGAAGCCCGACGCAACGACCGCTCGACCCAGTTCGCCATGGCCGCCGCGGTTCAGGCCGTCGCCGACGCCGGTGGGATCCACAGCGACCCCGCCCGCTCGGGCACGATCTTCGCCACCGGTATCGGTGGCATGGCGACCTTCGAGAAGCAGGTGGAGAACTTCCTGCAGAAGGGGGCCCGGCGGGTCAGCCCGTTCATGGTCCCCATGATGATGCCCAACGCCGCCGGGGCCGCCATCTCCATGAAGTGGGGGCTCCAGGGCCCCAACGAAACCATCACCACCGCCTGCGCCGCCTCCACCCACTCGGTGTCCAACGCCGCCCGGCTGATCGCCTGGGGGCTCTGCGACACGGTGGTCACCGGGGGTTGCGAGGCGGCCATGACCCCGGTTGGAATGGCCGGTTTCTCCAACATGACCGCCCTCTCGTCCAGTGGCATCTCCCGCCCCTTCGACCGTGAACGGGACGGATTCCTCATGACCGAGGGGGCCGGGGTGCTGGTTCTCGAGGACTGGGACTCCGCCGTGGCCCGCGGCGCCACCATCCACGGCGAGATCCTGGGATCGGGTTCCAACGCCGACGCCCATCACATAACCGCCCCCTCCCCCGGTGGTGTGGGGGCGGCGGCCTGCATGGGCCTGGCCCTGGCCGACGCCGGGTTGGAACCCGGCGATGTCGCCCATGTCAACGCCCACGGCACGTCCACCCCGCTGAACGACGCCGCCGAGGCCCACGCCCTGGCGAAGGTGTTCGGCACCCCGGGCCCGGCCGTCACCTCCACCAAGGGGATAACCGGTCACGGTCTGGGTGCGGCGGGGGCCCTGGAGGCCATCGCCGTGCTGCTGTCGATGAGGCACCGGCTCATACCCCCCACGGCCAACTTCGAGCACCGCGATCCCGAGCTGCCCGAGATCGACATCGTGGCCGGCGAACCCCGGCCGTGGACCCCCGGACCCTCACTGTCCAACAGCTTCGGCTTCGGGGGCCACAACGGCACCCTGGTCATCGGCCCGCCGCAGTAGGTCCACCGGACCCCGGGGCAGAGCCCACCGGCCCCCGCGGCGGAGCCCACCGGACCCCGCGGCGGAGCCCACCGGACCCCAGGGCAGGCGACGGCCCCAGGGACGTCGCTCAGGGATCGGGGCGATCGACCATCACGAACATCATCTCCACCTGACAGGCGACGGAGTCGCCCACCCGGGCCACACCCGAGGCCCGAC
>JALSTE010000415.1 GCA_026983855.1 Acidimicrobiia bacterium | reverse complement strand
GGTGGTGCCGGACGCCGGGCCGGGGGAAGCAGTGTCAGGGGACCCGGTGTTCGAGGACGGGGCTGGATCGGCCCCCGACGTCGGTACGTCCGCGGGGACCGACCGGCGGGGGGACCGGACCTCATCCTCCCCCCGCCGGGGTGATGAACCCACGGGTTGCGCCGACGCGGACCGGCGCCCCGCCGACGGCCGCCGGAAGACCGATCGACCGGACCCCGAACCCCGTTCGGAGGACCTTGCCGAGGACCGCCTCAGTCCACTCTGGTACTGGGGTCCGGCCCGATGGCGGGGGTTGTCACCTGTGTTCGGGTGCCCACCTCGGGCGTCATCGGGAACTCCGGGCATCAGCCCCGAAGCTACCGAACTCGGGGAGCTGTCCGGTACCGCCCATCACGATGATCCCCGTGTCCCCTCCGGTGCCGGGCCCGCTCCTCCCACCGACGCCGTCGGGTCCGATCAGAGTCAGCCCACGGGTGTCAGAACTGGAAGTAGATGAACGGGGCCACACCGGCGGGGCCCAGGACGTCGATCAGCACCAGGCCCACGGCCAGCAGACCCCCCTGAACCAGCCAGCCCCGTCGGGCCAGCAACTCGTCGAATCCCACGATGAGGATCTGGGGGACGAACTGAAACAGGATCGCCCCGAACACCACCAGCAGCAACAACGGTGTCACCAGGGGCGCCCCGCCCGACCAGTCGCCGAGACGACCCAGCATGGTCATGGCCCCGTCGAAGGTCTCGGCCCGGAAGAAGATCCAGGCCAGGCAGACCACGTTGAAGGTCACGAACCAACGGATGACCGCCGACAGCCCCTCGGGCAGGATGGGGCCCACGTCATGGGCCCGTCGCCACTCACCGATCCATCTCTCCGCCGCCAGCATTCCACCGTGGATCGCCCCCCAGATAACGAAGGTCCACGCCGCGCCGTGCCACAGGCCGCCCAGCAGCATCGTCAGCATCAGATTCCGGTAGGTGAGCAACCGACTGACACGATTGCCACCCAGGGGGATGTACAGGTAGTCCCGCAACCACCGCGACAGGGTCATGTGCCAGCGCCGCCAGAAATCCTGGATGGACAGGGCCCGGTAGGGCGAGTCGAAGTTCTGGGGGAATCGGAACCCCAGGAGAAGGGCGACGCCGATGGCGATGTCGGTGTAGCCACTGAAGTCGGCATAGATCTGGATCGCGTAGCCGTAGGCGGCCATGAGGATCTCCGCCCCGCTGTGATCCCCCGGCAGCAGGAACACCCGGTCCACTATCGCCTGGGCCAGGTAGGTGGAGATTACGACCTTCTTGAACAATCCCCCGAAGATGAGCCGGAAGGCCTCGGCGGAGGGGACGTGGCGGGGGTCGGGCCGGGCGGCCAACTGGGGGGCGAACTCACTGGCCCGAACGATGGGACCGGCCACCAACTGGGGGAAGAACGACAGGTAGACCGCGAACTCGAGCAGCGGAAGGGTTCTCACCTGCCCCCGGCCGACGTCCACCACGTAGCTGAGGGCCTGGAAGGTGAAGAACGAGATTCCCACCGGGAGGGTCAGCTCCAGCAGGGGCAGGAACGAGGCGTTGGCCCCCAGGAGACTGCGCAGTGACTCCACGAAGAAGCCGTAGTACTTGAACAGGCCCAGCAGCATCAGATTCAGGGCCACCGCCAGTCTCACGATGTTATGGCTGGTGCGCGTCCTCCCCTCGGGGCCCATGGTCCGGTCGACGAGGGTGGCCAGGACCCAGTTGCCGAGGATCGATCCGCCGAGGAGCAGCACGAACCGGGGGTTCCACCAGCCGTAGAAAACGAGGCTGGCCCCCAGCATGAACAGCTGCCAGGCAATCCGCCGTGGACGCAGCATCCAGTTCACCACGAAGACGATGGCGAAGAAGACGGCGAACTCTAGGGTGGGGAAAAGCATCGGCGGGAGGGCTCGTTGTCCGAACCGGGCGAACCCTAGTCGCGGGTGCCCCGGAGGTGGGGCACACTGGGTACGACTATGGACACCGACACCGATCCACTGATGGCCGCGGCCCACGCCTGGCTCGCCGCCGACCCCGATCCCGACACCCGCTCGGAGCTCGAGCACCTGCTGTCCGAGGATCCCGATGAGGTTCGGCGCCGCTTCTCATCCCGCCTGAGGTTCGGCACCGCCGGACTCAGGGGGGCTCTGGGGGCCGGGCCCACCCGAATGAACCGGGTACTGGTCCGTCTGACCGCCCGGGCCATCGGCGAGCGCCTGCACGCCGCCGGTCTGGCCGGTCGCGGGGTGGTGCTGGGTTACGACGCCCGGCGGAAGTCCGACGTCTTCGCCCTGGACTCGGCCCGGGTCCTGACCTCCCAGGGGATCGCCTGCCGGCTCGCATCCACCATGATCCCCACCCCTCTGCTCTCGTTCGCCACCCACCACCACGGCGCCGGGGCCGGGATCATGGTGACCGCCAGCCACAACCCGCCCCGGGACAACGGCTACAAGGTCTACTGGTCCGACGGGGCCCAGATAATTCCCCCGGTCGACTCCGAGATAGAGGCCCTCATAGGCGACCG
>JALSTE010000414.1 GCA_026983855.1 Acidimicrobiia bacterium | reverse complement strand
GGGGCACCCCGGCGGAACCGCCGTCAACTGGGGTGGATACTCCTCCTACGGTTCGATCCTCCCGGGGACCGAGTCGGCCCTGCCCAGCGCTGACGGCAACCCGAACACCAGGGACTACCACTGGGAGCCCCTTCGCCCCTACCGGTTGAGAATCGAACGGGATTCCGAGGGCTGGTCGGGTTCGGTGGCCTCCCCCGATGGCGACGTCACGGTGGTGCGCAGCCTCCTGGCGCCGGGACATGAACTGGATGCGATCGTCGTGTGGAGCGAGGTGTTCGCCCCCTGCGACGCGCCGACCAGCCAGGTTCGCTGGAGTGATCTCGACGTATGGGGTTCCGACGGGGCCGTCCACCCGGTGACCGAGGTCATCACCAACTATCAGGACTGGGCGGCCGGCGGTTGCACGAACACCGACGTGTCCGGTGACGGCCACGGGATACTCCAGACCACCTCCACACCGCGCATAACACCGCCCGGGGCGACCATACCGATCAGCCCGGGCACCTAGACCCACCCGACCGGGACACGGACCCCACCGCCCGGGGCGACCATACGGATGGATCAGCACCAACCCGCCCCCACCGTCCGTGGCGATCGAATTCGGGGGCTGACGAGATCGACCGTCACCTTCACTGAGAGTGCCTGGGCGCCGACAGGTATCCCATGACCGCCACCCTGCTCGCCTCGGTGATCGTGATCACCGTCGGTGTGGTCGTAACCGGACTGGGCCTGATCCTGCGGAGTCTGCACCTGGCCGCCGGCAACGGGACCGTGGACAGGAGTTCGGAGACCCACCGCGCCCTGCGTCGCAGCAGTACCACGATTCTGGTCCTCGGCGTCCTGGTTCAGGGCCTGGCCCTGCTGATCGCCCACCGGGCCTCCTACGACCCCATCGCCAACCTCCTGGTGGGGGCGGCCTGGATCGGTGCCGCCGCCGGACTGGGGACCTACCACCAGGCCCTGCCGCACGGTTCCCGCTAGCTCGTCGCTGGACCGGTTCCCGAGCCCCCGGCCGGGACCCCGGCCTCCCCGGGAACACAGGTCCGCCGGAGGACCGGGCCGTCGGAGGACCGGGCCGTCGGGAGACAGGTCGTTCGATCTGCCCCCGATCCCCGCCCACCCGACCGACCGGTTGCCGGGGTTAGCGTGGATCCCATGGACTTTCCCGAGATCCCGCTCAGCTCGGTACCCATGGTCGGCCGGGCCCAGATGACCGAGGTGGACCGCCTGGCCGAGTCGATGGTGGGCCTCGGCCTCATCCAGATGATGGAGAACGCCGGGCGGGCCCTGGCCGAGGTGGTCATCAGTGAGTTGGCCGGGTCGGCTCGGGGATCGGTTCCGGGCCGGGTGACGGTTCTGGCCGGTACCGGTGGCAACGGGGGTGGCGCGATGGTGGCCGCCCGCCACCTCGCCAACCGGGGATGCTCCGTGGAGGTCCATCTGTCCCGCCCACCCCGGGTCGGCGGTGTGACCGATCACCAGAGGACGATCCTGGAGGCCATGGGAATGGCCGTGGCGGCCCGGGCACCGGAACGGGCTGATGCCGATGTCATCGTCGACGGGGTGATCGGCTACTCCCTGGTCGGGTCTCCCTCGGGTCCGGCGGCTGACCTCATCGCCTGGGCCTCGGACCGGGAAGCGGAGGGGACCACCGTCGTGGCCCTCGACGTCCCGAGCGGGATCGACACCGACACGGGTGAGACCCCGGGTCTCCACGTGAACGCCTCGGCCACCCTCACCCTCGCCCTGCCCAAGACCGGAATGAGGTCGAGCTCCGCGGTGGGTCGGCTGCACCTGGCCGACATATCAGTGCCGGCGGCGGTCTACCAGCGGATGGGACTCGATGTGCCGGTGCTCTTCAACCGGGGACAGATCCTGCGTCTCATCCCCTGAAAGCCACCCCAGCCGAGACGGTCGCCGCTCCCCAGCGGCCATCGTGCCCCCAACCGGTGCTCCGGGGCCGCGCTCCTCATCGGGAGTGCTTACCGGCCTCCCACCCCGATCGGCCCAGTACCCGCGAGGCCACCTCGGCCGGTTCCGCTTCGAGCCGGGTGGCCAGGGTGTCGTTCCAGCGGTTCAGGAACCCGAAGAGGGATATCTGGGCCACCAGCTCCACCACCTGGCGGGAATCGAAGTACCGGCCGAGTTCCTCGAAGTGGCCCGGCCCACTCAGGTTCGGGACCTGGGCCGCGTCCCGGGCCAACCTGAGGGCCGCCCGTTCGGCCTCGCTGAACACCTCACTGGTCTCGAAGTTCCACAGTTCGGTCACCTTCCTCTCGGGTACCCCGGCCCCGATCGCCCCCGCCGAGGTGTGGGCCTGGCAGTAGCGGCAGCCGGCGGCCCGGCTGGCCATCAACGACACGAGGTGCTTGAGCCCGCCTTCGACCTCGCCGGGTCCCGACACCACCGCCGCCAGCCCGGCGAACGAGTTGAGCAACTCGGGCCATCTGGCCATGGTCAGCATGGAGTTGGGGACGAACCCCATCACCGACTCGACCATCTGCAGGAGGGGTTCCAACTCAGGGAGCTCACCCCGGGACAACGGTTCCAGATTCGCCATGGCCAGACCCTAGAGGGCCTCTCGCCGCAAGGGCCGCCCCCACCATCCCCAGGGACGGTCCGGAGGATCCCGAGACCAGGCCGATTTGGTCCCGGGCGCGGTTCGGCTGCCACACTTCGGTCATGGACAATCGATCAACGGGGATCGAGAACGTCCTGTTCGACCTGGACGGGACCCTCAGCGACAACTCCGAGGGCATCATCGAGGGCCTGAATCGGGCCATGAAATCCCTGGGTCAGCCTCCCCTCGATGAGGAGGCGGTGCACCGGGTCATCGGGCCTCCCCTCCACGACGTGATGGTGGAACAGCTCGGCGTCCCCGAGGAACTCGTCGAGGAGGCGATCGTCGCCTACCGCTCCTACTACTCCACCGAGGGCCTGCACCGGAACCGGCTCTACCCCGGAATCATCGACGTGCTGGACGCCCTGCGCAGCGAGGGGCTTCGGTTGGCGGTTGCCACGTCCAAGCCCGAGGTGTTCGCCGTTCCGATACTGGAGAGGTTCGGCATCGCCGACCGGTTCGAGGCCATCGGGGCGGCGTCGCTGGACAATTCCCGGCGGGAGAAGAGCCAGGTGATCCGCCACGTCAGCCGGTCCACCGGATTCGACCCGGTTCGAACGGTGATGGTCGGCGACCGCAGCCACGACATCGACGGGGCCCGGCTGGCCGGACTGGGTTGCAGCATCGGGGTCCTGTGGGGTTTCGGGGACCGCGAGGAGCTGGAACGGGCCGGGGCGGCCCGTCTGGCCGCCAGCCCGGCCGAGTTGGCCCGCCTGCTGCTGGTCTCCATCTGAGCGGGATCTGAGCGGGCCCACCCGATCCCCATCCCCCGGCCCGGGCCCCGGAGTCCATGTGACCGGGATTCATGTGACCGGACTTCACGTGACCGGGATTCATGTGACCGGGATTCATGTGACCGGACTTCACGTGGCCGGTAGGGCAACCTCAGGCGATCTCGAGCATTCCCGGAGGGGACCGGTGGTCGTCCACCCTCCGGACCATGAGGATCTCCGAGGTCCGCAGGCTCATCACCCGCTGGGCCCAGGAATCGATCACCCCGCGGCCACCGGTCTCGTAGAAGGTGGTCAGGGGGCCCTCCTGACTGTAGGAGTCGGCGTCCTCCACCACGTAGGTGGTCCGGTCGCCGAGTGTGACTTCATAGCACGCCATTTCCCGAACCTCCGGTCTGCGATCGACCCCGTGGGGGCCTGCTCCCAATCTAAGAAGTCGGGCCTGTGGGCATCCAGTGCCCGAACCCTGTGAATTGCCGTCCCCGGCGAATTGTTTTCCACAGTTCGGAGTCATTCCGACCGGTTCGGGGGAACCTGGGGCCCAATCCTCACGTTGGACCGGGGTAGGGTCCCGACCACCGAGGGAGAGATGATGAACCGAGATACCGACAGCGTTGACCGGGAGGACCTGAGGAGCCGCCTCACGTCCCTGCAGTACGAGGTGACCCAGCACGGGGGAACCGAGCCGGCGTTCACCGGGCTGTACTGGAACGACAAGACTCCCGGCGTCTACGCCTGCGTCGTCTGCCACGAGCCGCTGTTCCGCTCCGACACCAAGTACGACAGTGGGTCGGGCTGGCCCAGCTTCTGGGCCGCCATCGACGACTCCAAGGTGACCACCATCACCGACACCAGCCACGGCATGGTGCGCACCGAGGTCCGCTGCGCCAACTGCGGAGCCCACCTGGGTCACGTCTTCCCCGACGGGCCCCGCCCCACCGGTCAGCGCTACTGCATGAACTCGGCCTCCCTGGACCTGATCCCCGAGGAGAGCTGAGCCCCGCCGCCGCCGGGAGCAAAAAGAACTTCAGTGTGACCCATGGCATGCCGTTCTCTGGGGAAACCCCAGACCGAAGGCTCCCCATGAAAAAGGTCCTCACCACACTGACCGCCCTCATGCTCCTGGCGGCGACCCTGGCCGGGCCGGCCGGCGCCTCCGAGGGCGATGACGGCCCCGGCTCCACCACCACGACCATCGGCCACGACAGCGAGACTGGTCCGACGACCACCGTCGTCGACAACCCCGATGACGATCACGGCGACGAGGCCGACCAGCCCGACGACAACGGTTCCACCACCACGACCATCGTGGTTCGCCCCCGAGACGATGAACCGGAACGTCCCGACGGGGAGCACGTGGGCGAGGACTCCGACGGCCGCACCCGGGCCGAGCGTCCCGGCCGGACCGAGGAGCGGCGCCGCCGACGTGAGGAGAAGCTCCGCCGGGAACAGGAACGACGTGACCGCAGGGCCGAGGACTCCACCGATGAATCCGCCGACCGTCCCGAGGACTCCACCGACCGTCCCGACGTGTCGACCGATGGCCGCGACGGAGACCGTCCGGACTCCCGCCGGGCCGACGTGAGGAAGCGCCTCCTGCGAGCCTGCCGCGAGGACGTCGCCGCTGAGGGCACCGACGCCGCCAGTTCCGAGGCCTGCCGCATCATCCGCGATGCCCTGTCCAACGCCGACGACGGCGGTCAGGACGGCGAGGGAGACCTCACCCGGGAGGAGATCCGCAACCGGATAGTCGACGCCTGCCGGGAGGCGACCGCCGACGACGGCTCCAACGCATCGTCCTCCGACCAGGTCGCCGACGACGCGGGTTCGGGGAACGATTTCAGCCGCTGCGTACGGACCCTGAAGCGGGCCGACGCCCGTGAGCGGATCGTGCAGGCCTGCCGCTCCGCCGTGGGGGCCGAGAACGCCGGGGTCAACATCGACCTGGCCGAACGCTGCCGCCGGGTCGCCGAGCACCGCCCGGACCTGACGGAGTTGCCCGACGGGACCAAGGAGGTCTGCCAGACGGCCCTGCTCGGTGGCAGCAGCCGGGCCGAGGAGCTGTGCCTCCGGGACATCGCCGAGAACCTCGACACCGGTACCGACGCATGAGTACCCGGGCGATGAGCCCTGACGTGGACGCCTCCTCGGTCAGGGTGGATGAGGGCGACGTGGTCACGATCAGGCTCATCGCCCACACCGAGGGGGGTCCGACCCTCCAGGTGGCCGTGATCGCCTCCGATGAGGAGACCTTCTCGGCCCTGGCCATGAACCCCCGGCGCTGGCTCAACCCGGGGATTCTCCTCTCGGGGGAGCGGGCCACCGGCGACGGCGTGGATTGCTTCACGACCTCCCTCACGAGGATCTGCTCAGCCGGCCTCGGCGTCCGCATGACGTTCCGTCAGCCGACCCGGGCCTGGCGGATGCAGGGCCGGCGGGCCCCCCGGGCCAATCTGCAGCTGCCGGTCTTCTGGTCCGAGCTGGACGACCGGGGTCATCCCGGTCCCGAGCGGGAATCGGAGCTCATGGACCTGTCGGTGGTCGGCGCCCGACTTCGGTCCCGGGACCTACCCTCGGCCGACGCCGTCCTGGTGATGCATCTTCCCCTGACCCATGACCAGGTGAACCTCAGGGCCAGGGTGATTGGAGTTCCCGGTGACGGCTTCACCGTGTCGGGCCAGATGAGGGTCGAGTTCATGGCCCTCACCCCCGAGGTGCGCCGGGCCCTGAGCCGGGAGGTCGCCGAACGGGAGGCCATCGACCCCAGCCTGGCCCTGGGCCGGCTCCAGCAGCGGGTGACCGGCGCCAAGCGGATCGGTGAGCTCTACCGCAGGTGGGGCTGAGGGCCGGAGTCCGAAGCCGGAGGCCATCAACACGGATCAGCCCCCGGAGCCAACACCCCCGGGTCAGAACCGGAGTCACAAGCCGGAGGCCATCAACACGGGTCAGCCCCCGAAGCCAACACCCCCCCGGTCAGAACCCGTAGGAACGATCGGCGGAGATGTCGCCGGGCAGCGGGTGCAGGTCGACGATGGCCGCGTCCAGCTCCTCCTTCACCCCGGCCAGGGGGAGAATGTTGAGAACCCCCTGGCCCTTGCGGATCAGGTCGATGATCTCCTCCCCCGACTTGACCAGTACCGAGGTGGAGCCGCTGATGACCAGGTTGGCGGTGGTCACGTTCTGGCCCAGGTCGTGGCGGAGGTACTCGAACACCTGGCGAACCTGCTCCAGGCGGATGCCGGAGTCCAGCAGGGTCTTGATGACCTTGAGTTCCAGCAGATCCTGGTAGCTGTAGGCCCGGCGGGTCCCCGAACCCGAGGCGTCGTTGACCGAGGGGCGGATCAGATCGGTCCGGGCCCAGTAGTCGAGTTGACGGTAGGTGATCCCCACGATCTCCGCCGCCCTCTTGCCCGTGAACTGGCTCTCTACCGCGCCGCCTGCCATCTGAGGTCCCTTCTCCACCGCCCGTTCCCGATCGGGAACCTACATCGGTGGAACTACGTCCTTGTAGGCAAGGTACGGGTACGGAGGGTCAGGGTCAACCACCGTTTGCGCGAATTATCGCGCGGTCCGCGCGAATGAGGCTGATCGCCACCCCGGTTGCCGGGGCTCTAATTCTGGAAGTCCTCCGGGGAGATGTCGTTGAGGAAGGCCTTGAACTCATCCACCAATTCCTCGACCACCTCCTCATCCACCTCATCGGTCTCCCGGTCCCGGGAGAGGCCCTCCAGGAACTGACCGGCCTCGTCCATCACCTCCTCCGAGGCGAAGATGGGACTCTGGGTTCTCACCGCCAGGGCCACCGCGTCGGAGGGACGGCTGGACACCTCGAGGGTCTCGCCCCCGGCCGTCTGCAGCTCGACCACGGCGTAGAAGGTCCGATCCACCAGTTCGGTGACCGTGACCTTCACGACCCGGGCTCCCAGTGCGTCCAGCAGGCTCTTCATGAGATCGTGGGTCATGGGCCGGGCCGTGCGCACACCGTCCATACCCCTACCGATGGCCTGGGCCTCGGGCAGGTCGATCACGACCGGCAGCACCCGTCCCTGGCTGTTGGACTCCCGCAACAGGAGGACAGGGCTGTTGGAGGGCATCTCCAACTGGACCCCTATGAGCTCCATTTCGATCACGTCCTGACATTACCGCCGCCACAACCCGGTTGGCCCGCGCCGCCCCCAAACGCAATCGGCCGGCGCCGCCCCTCTCCCCACCGTCCCCGGTCGCCTCCCCGGCCCCGGCCCTCAGGGCTCCAGATGGTCCCCCAGGGCCAGGCGGATCATCGCCCCCCTCATCCTGGCCCCCATCCTGGCCATCTCCTCGAGCTGCTCACGGGCCTTGCGGGCCGAGGAGGGGTTCCTCTGCCGCACCAGGGGCATTATCACCTGTTCGAACACACTCGCCTCCCGCTGGGCGGCGATCTTGTACATCCTCAGGTGTCGGGCCTCAACACCGAACACCGCGAACCCCGCCGCCAGCTTGGCCACTATCAGGGCCTCGCCGTCGTAGTAGGTGGCCGGTCCGATGGAGCGTGACTCTATGAGTCCGTAGGACTCCAGAGCCTGGAGGTCCTCGGGGCTCAGCCCCGTGGCCGCCAACAACTCCTCCACCGAAAGGGCCAGGGAGGTGGGACCGGCGTCCTCCAGACCCCCGATCCCATCGCCGACGTCGACCCGGGGGTGATCGGTGGCACCATCCCCGACGGATGGGACCTCCCCTCCACCGCCCGCCTCGGAGCCGGCCCCCCTGTCGTCGGACCCTGACCGTGAATCGGGGGTGGGTTCGGATGCCAGGTGCTCGCCCCGGGCCAGCTTCTCCCGGATCACCTTGAGGGGGAGGAACCGTTCCTTCTGCTGACGCAGCACCCAGCGGAGCTGATCGAGGTCCGCCTGACGGAACTTCCGGTACCCCGACGGGGTCCGTTCGGGACTCAGCAGACCCTGACTCTCCAGAAAGCGGATCTTGGAGATCGTGACATCGGGGAAGTCCTGCTGGATCAGGGTCAGTACCTCGCCGATGGAGAGGTGCTCCCGGGAGCCACTCACTCCGTCGCACCCCCCGGTTCCTCTATGTACACCAACTTGAACTTGCCGATCTGCACCTCATCACCGTCGGAGAGGACGGCCTCCTCCACCCGCTCGGCGTTCACGTAGGTTCCGTTCAGCGAGCCCACGTCCCGGATCACGTGGTGATCACCCACCCGTCGGATCTCCACGTGGCGTCGGGACACGGTGATGTCATCGAGGAAGACGTCACTCTCGGGGTGCCGGCCGGCGGTGGCGGTCTCCCCCGTCAGCGGGAACCTGACCCCCGACCGGTGACCCCGGGTTACGACCAGGTAGCCCGACACCTCCGCCGCCCGGTTCTCCTGCTCGGCGCCCTCGATGGGGTCGAAACCCAGGGTGCGGTCGTCGACCTCGGGACGGAGCCTCTCCCCACAGGAGGAGCAGAACCGGGACCCGGGGGGATTCTCGTGCCCGCAACGGCTGCAGAAGCTACCGACCACCTGGACTCAGTTTCCCGTGAGTTCGGCGTACGCCGCGGCGTCCAGGAGGGAGTCGAGTTCGGAGGGGTCACTCGGCTCGATGACGATCAGCCAGCCCTCCCCGTAGGGGTCGGAGTTGATCAGTTCGGGGGTGTCGGTCAGGGCCTCGTTGACCTCGACCACCTTCCCCCCCACCGGGGCGAACAGATCGGACACCGACTTGGTGGACTCGACCTCACCGAATCCGGCCGAGGCCTCCACCTCGGTTCCGACCGGGGGCAGGTCGACGTAGACCACGTCCCCCAGCGAATCCTGGGCGTAGTCGGTGATTCCCACCCTCACCCGTCCATCCTCACGGCGGGCCCATTCATGGTCATTGGAGTAGAGCAGATCCGAAGGCACATCCATGGCCGCGACCGTATCGGATCGGAGCCCGCCCTCGCGTCAGACCCCCGTCCGATCCTCGACCTCAGCGGGAGGGTGGGGTCCGGTGGCACTCCCTCGACCCCGACACGGGGAAACCTCAGCGTGAGAGTTCGACGATTCGGCGGGTGTACTCCTCGACCAGACGACGGGCGGTGGCGTCATCGGGGCCCTCGGCCCAGATGCGGGTCAGGGGCTCACCGGGATCGGGCAGCACCAGCACCCAACCGTCGCCGTGGGGTATCCGGATCCCGTCGATCAGGATCGGATCCCGGGCCCCGAACTGCTCCACCAGACGCCTCATCACCTGGCCCTTGGAGTCCCAGGGGGTGGGCACCGCCTCGGTGAGCACGTGGACCGGCTCCAGACGGGCCACCACCTCGGACATCCGCAGACCGGTACGGGCCAGCAGCTCCAGGACCTTGGCCAGGGTGGCGGCGGCGTCGTATCCCCCGCCCACATCGCCGAATATGAAGCCGTCGTCGAGGCTCACGGCCAGATCCACCCCCTGACGGAGGGCGGCCCGCTGCAGGGCCCCGGTGCTCATCGCCACCCGACGGACCTCGCCCCCGGTGGCCTCGACGATCCTCTCCACCTGGGCGGTGGCCGCCACCGGAACGGCGACGGTGTGGGGGCCGGTACGGGCCAGGAGCAGACACACCGCCAGGAGCGAGTGGATCGGGTCCAGGACCTTCCCGGTGTCGTCCACCATCATCAGGTGTTCGCCATCGGGATCCATGACCACACCGAGGTCGGCCCCCGAGGTACGAACCAGGTCCGCCACCCGACCCGCCTGGGCCAGGGGGTTGAATTCCATGGCCTTCACCGTGGAGACGTAGGGATTGACGGCCAGAACCTCGGCCTCCAGCTTGGCCAGGACACTGGGGAGCACCAGGGCCGTTGAGCCGTGGGAGTAGTCGATGACGATCTTGTGGGCCCGGGCCCCGATGGCCTCCATGTCCAGGGTCTCGGCGATGGCGGCGGCGTAGCGTTCCAGGGGTCGGGAGGGGACGTTGATCTCGCCGATGGCCGAGGGCATCACCCGGCGGTAGTCCTCCCTCTGGAACACCCGCTCTATGGAGCGTTGTCGGGCCTCGGTGATGTCCAGACCCCGGTCGTCGAAGAACCTCATCACCACCGAGTCGGGGTCCCCCTCGACCAGCCGTATGGTCACACCACCGGCGGCTACGGGACTGCGGGTCATGAATCGGGTCACGGGCACCGACTGGGCCTCGAGATCCAGCACGTTGACCCCCGTGCAGTTGAGCCCGGCCATCAGGGCCCGTTTGAGGGCCCGGGCCGAACGGCTGGTGTCCCGGGAGGCGACCACGGTGGATCCCCTTGGGAGGGTCGACCCCCACGCCATGGCCACCCTGACCGCCAACTCGGGTGTGAGATCCACGTTGGCGAGGCCGCTGACCCCGTCCCGTCCGAACAGGTTCCGGGCCCCCCTCGACTCCCAGACGATGGAACTGTTCACCACCGCCCCGGCCTCGACGGTCTTGAAGGGGAAGACCTTGACGTCCTCCGCCAGTGAGGCCCCGGCGCCGATGAAGCACTCATCGCCCAGAACCGCACCCTCGAGGGCCCGGGCCCCGTCGCGGATGTCGCAGGAGCGCCCGGTGACCGTGCCCTTGAGGTCGACGTTGTGCCCCAGGTAGGTGTGGTCGCCGATGACCACCCTCTCCAGGTCGGTGCCCTCGCGGACCCTGACGTTGGAACCCAGCACGGTGTAGGGACCGAGTCGGGCCCGGGCCTCGATTCGACAGTTGTCACCGATGAGGGCCGGTCCGTCGATCATCGCCTCGGGATCGAGATCGACCCCCTCGCCCAGCCAGACCCCCTCCCGGATGGCGAAACCGGGGACCACCACGTGAGCCCGGCGGTCCAGCACGTCGGCGTGGACCCTCAGATATGAGTCCAGGGTTCCCACGTCCTCCCAGTACCCCTCCACCACCGATCCGAAGAGCGGTTCCCCCGCCTCCAGCAGGGCCGGGAACACCTCCCCGCTGAAGTCCACGGGCCGACCCTCCTCGATGTGGTCGAAAATCTCGGGCTCCAGCACGAAGATGCCCGTGTTGATGGTGTCGGAGAACACCTGACCCCAGGTGGGCTTTTCCAGGAAGCGTTCGATGGCCCCGTTCTCGTCGGTGATGACGATCCCGAACTCCAGGGGATTCTCGACGGGGGTGAGACCGATGGTCGCCAGGGCCCGGTTGTCCCGGTGGGTCCCGATCACCGTTCCCAGGTCGACGTCGGTGAGCACGTCGCCCGATATGACCAGGAACGTGTCGTCCAGGAGCTCGGCGGCGTTCCTCACCGAGCCGGCGGTGCCCAGCGGGACCTCCTCGGTGACGTAGGTGATCCGCACCCCGAACTCCGAGCCGTCGCCGAAGTGGTTGCGGATGGCGTCGGGCAGGAAGGCCAGGGTGACGACGATGTCGGTGAGGCCGTGGCTCCGGAGGAGATCGATCACGTGCTCCATC
>JALSTE010000413.1 GCA_026983855.1 Acidimicrobiia bacterium | reverse complement strand
AAGAACGATTTCGGCACCGAGAGGTACCAGACCCAGTCATGCCACCAGGTGAAGTCGTGGAAGCCGTCGAAGAACTTGTTGAAGTGGCTGATGGTGTGGACCTGGGTCTGGGTGTGCCGCAGCTCATCGAGTGACTGCATCTGACACGCCACCCGGGCCCCCTCACCGGTGAAGTGCCGGCCCTGGCGGGCGAAGCCCCGGTGGGCCTGATACTCCAGGGGTGACACCCCCTGGATGAAGAGCTTCAGGGCGTTCACGTAGCGGGCGTCGCTGATGTTCAGGTGGCCGTTGTTCTGGGCGAAGGCGTCCATGATCGCATAGAGCTTCTTCTCCTTCTCGCCCTGGTACTTCCAGTAGGCCTCCATGGTCATCCGGAAGGGATCCTCCCAGGCGTCCCAGTCCCGGACCTTGATGCCCTCGTAGGTGTCGTAGGGGAACACCTTCTCCTTGGGCTGGTAGCTCGGCTCCCAACCCAGGCGGGTCATGAGCTTGTACCGGTCCCTCATGTTCAGTTTCTTAGCCATTTGGATTCCTCACTCCCGCCGTTCAGTCCTGCCAGAAAATCTTGAAGTGGTCGTCGTCCTCATCGAGATTCCCCCCGAAGGAGATCAGGATGAGCTGGAGATCCTGGGGATCCCAGTCGGTCCCGGTGATCCCGGTGACGGTGTCCCGGTTCACGGTCAGTTCGCCGTCGGCGGTGATCCGGATCATGGCCGGCTGGTGCTCCACCCGGGCCCCGGGGTTGTCCTTCTCTATGGCCTCCACGACGGGACGGGCCTCGTCCACGTCCTGCAGAGCCAGAAATACGGTGCTCACTGTGCTGACCTCCCTCAGACCGTCACGCCGGTACCGGCGGCTCTCGACTTCAGGGCCCCGCCGATGGCGGCCAGGACCTCATCCCCGTCCCCGAAGGCGGCCCGCGCCAGTGGCGCCACCGCCTTCTCCACCTCGGGGTACCACTTGTCGAACCAGCCGCTCACCAGCGCCGCGTTCTCCTCTGACTCGGAGATCGCGGTGGCGATCTGGCTGTCCACCCAGCGGGAGGACTCACCGAACCAGTCCACGATGAATTCGGTGAGCATGGCGTAGGTGGTGGCCCCGGAGTCGCTGAGCCTCTGCTCCAGTTCGCCGAAGAAGAGCGGGTGGACGAATCCGTCCATGACCAGGTTCTGGGCCACGAAGAGCTCGAACCAGTCCTCCACCACCAGGCTGTCCTCGACGACCTTGCGCAGACCCTGCCACATCTCGGCCCCGGTCCAGTCGGCGAGGCCCTTCTCCACCACCTCGGGATCGTTCCCGCTGAGGGCCAGGGCGATCCGGGTTATGTACTGGGCGTTGCCCAGCCGGTCACCTCCGTGCAGGGCGGCGGCGGAGGTGATGGCCGCCCCGTAGCCCATGGCGCAGATCTGGTAGTTGTTCATGTTCGCACCCCACTCGTAGTGACGGAGGGGAACCACCAGGTCCAGGATCTGGGACCGGGCCCCCTCGGGAAGGGTGTCGAGCAGGCCCCTCTTCTCCACGAACTTGAAGTTCTGGTCGGCCGAGGCCTGCTGCTTGGCCCGGGCCATGGTGTAGGTGCCGTAGTAGTACTGCCGGGGATCCAGGAAGGAGTACCAGTCCTCCATGGTGATGGCGGTCCGGGTCGGGTCGTAGAGCTCCTTGTCGGGCTGCCAGGTCGGTCGGTAGTGGAAGTTGTACACGGCCTGGATGTCGAGGACCGCCTCCTGGTACCGGGTGGCGGGACGGTCCTCCCCGAAGCGCCGGGCCAGGTGGCTGTACGTCTGACGTACCGGTTTGACTTCCTTGGCCTTGATGTCGATCTGCATGGGCAGTCCTCCTCCTAGGGCTCGAGTACTGGGGCTAGTGATCCAGACCGGGACGTCCGTAGCGCCACTTCATCCGGTCGTAGTCGACCGCGGCCGCCTCCTCGGGGGTGAGGTGGTGCACGTCGTTCGCGGCGCAGAACTTCCCGAACGCATCGAAGGGCAGGACGAGTTCGACGTATATCCCGGGCTCGCCGATGGCGAAGTCGAACTCGACCAGTCGGTCGTCACGGATTCGGGTGACCCTTACGAACTTGCGGGTGGGGTCGAAGACGTCGGCCGACCCCTCTTCCCCCTCAGCGACCTCACCGATCCCGTCCCCACTGTTCACCACCGTCGCCAGGTCGAGCACAGGGGCCAGGTTCCGGTCCGACCGGCCGTCGACGCGGCTGTTGGACTCAAATTCCCCGGGGTGCCGTCGGGCCAGCGTGTCGTCGGTCACGTCGGTCAGATAATCACCGTGGACTGCCTATGTCAAACCCGATCACGGATCAATCTTCCGAATTCCCCGTACTTCCCCAAAATCTCAGATAATCAACTCCATCATCCGAGATAAGACGGTTCGGAGCTGGACCGGAACCGGAGGCCAGGGTCAGACCCGCGGCCCCATCGCCGGGTCCCGGTCCGACGACTCCCGCCGACGTCAACCGCTGAGCGCGGATCGGTGTCCGGGGTCAGTCCTCGCCATCGGAGGTTGACTTCCCGAGTCCCTG
>JALSTE010000412.1 GCA_026983855.1 Acidimicrobiia bacterium | reverse complement strand
GGGCGGACCGGGGAGGGGCGCGGGAACCCACCGGCTTCGGGGAGTCCTACAATGATTCGAGGTGGTCCGTTCAGTTAGGAGATTGCGGCCGGGATGCTGCTCGACAAGATCAACAGCCCGGCAGATCTGCGGGCCCTGAACGAGGACCAGCTCGAGGAGCTGTGCGCCGAGATCCGCCAGTTCATCGTCGAGTCCGTGTCCCGAACCGGCGGGCACCTGGGCTCCAACCTGGGCGCGGTCGAGCTGACCCTCGCCATTCACCGGGTGTTCGAATCCCCCCGCGATGTGATCCTCTGGGACACCGGACACCAGGCCTACGTGCACAAGCTCATCACCGGGCGGCGCCGGGCCTTTGAGAGCCTGCGTCAGCGCAACGGGCTAAGCGGGTACCCCAACCGCCGGGAGTCCGAGCACGATTGGATCGAGAACAGCCACGCCTCCACCGCGCTCTCCTACGCCTACGGCATCAGTGCCGGGTTCGAGAATCGCGGTGAGGATCACCGCACCGTCGTGGCGGTCATCGGCGACGGGTCCCTCACGGGGGGTATGAGTTTCGAGGCCCTGAACAACCTCGGTCACCGTCGCCAGCGGGCGGTGATCGTGCTCAACGACAATGGCCGCTCCTACGCCCCCACGGTGAGCCGCCTGTCCTCCGCCGTCTCCCGGTTGCGTTCCCATCCCCAGTACGTGAAGGGCAGGATCCGTCTGGCCGAGGTTCTCGAGCGGGTGCCCCTGGGGGGCGAGGTCAAGAGGGGTCTGGTCGGGGCGGCGGCGGCCATGAGGGAGATGTGGGAACCCCCCGCATTCTTCGAGACCCTGGGGGTTCGCTACACCGGGCCCGTCGACGGCCACGACATTGCCGCCCTCGAGTCGGCCCTGAGGGCGGCCGCCGCCTACGACCAGGGTCCCATCGTGGTTCACGTCCTCACCCAGAAGGGCCGGGGCTACACACCGGCGGAGGAACACACCGAGAACCACCTGCACGACACCGGGCTGTTCGACCCCCTCACCGGTCCCACCTCCCGGCCCTCGGTCCTGCCCGAGTTTCGCTCGGCGTTCACCTCCTCCCTCCTGGCGGCGGCGGCCGAGCATCCCGAGCTGGTGGCCATCACCGCCGCCATGCCCGGCAGCACCGGTCTGATCCCATTCCAGGAGAGGTACCCCGACCGGTTCTTCGACGTCGGAATCGCCGAGCAGCACGCCGTCACCGCCGCCGCCGGAATGGCGATGGCCGGGCTGCGGCCGGTCGTCGCCCTGTACTCGACGTTCCTGAGCCGGGCCTTCGACCAGGTCGAGTACGACGTCGGGTTGCACCACATGCCGGTCATCTTCTGTCTGGACCGATCGGGGATCACCGGACCCGACGGACCATCCCACCACGGGGTGCTGGACCTGTCGCTGCTCCTGAGGGTTCCGGGGATGACGGTGTTCACCCCCTCCAGCTACCAGGAGCTGGAGGCGATGTTCTCCACCGCCCTGGCCATCACCGAGGGTCCCGTGGCCATTCGCTGGCCCAAGGGGGCGGCGCCCCAGGCCGGCGACGGTGAGGTCGGATCGGGCCTGAACGCCCGCCGGGTGGAGACCGGCGACAGGGTGTGCATCATCTCGGTGGGCTGCCGCCTCGCCGATGTCCGTGAGGCGGCGGACATCCTCCGTTCGGAGGGTGTCCAGCCGACCATCTGGGATGCCCGTGTCGTGGCCCCACTGGACAGGGCCATGCTCCGCGACGCCTTCACCCACGATCTCGTCGTCACCGTCGAGGACGGTATCCGGGTGGGCGGCGTGGGTTCGGCGGTGGCCGACTCCCTCTCCCGCCTGTCGGGCCCGGGCCGGGGCCCCGCCACCCTCAACATCGGCACTCCGGTGGAGTACCTCGAGCACGGCGACCCCAACCTGCTCCGGTCCGAGCTGGGCCTGGATTCCACCGGCCTGGCGGCCACTATCCACAAGCGCCTCCTCCGCCTCGAGTCCGGGAGCTGATCCCCATGGAAGAACCACCGGCCGGGCCGAGGGGCCGTGGACACCGGGGAATGAGGGCGGTGGGGGCCGCCATGACCCTGGGTACCGCTCTCGGGGTCCTCGACGCCCGCCGCCGCCTCCGTCGCCTGTACCGAACACCCGATCCGTGGGCCGGTCGGACACTGGGGCCCCTGGACGGCGATTACACCACCGTTTCCACCGCCGATGGGGCCGAACTGGGTGTGGTCACTTCCGGTGAGGGTCCCACCGTCGTCCTCTCCCACGGCCTCACCGCCGCCACCCGCTACTGGACCCTCGTGGTTCCGAAGCTGGTCGACCGCGGCCTGAGGGTGGTGGCCTACGACCAGAGGGGCCACGGTGGTTCCACCCTCGGTACGGCGGAGGTGACCGCCGATCTCCTCGGATCGGATCTGGACACGGTGATCGAGTCCACGGGGGTCGACGAGGTGACCGTGGTGGGTCACTCGATGGGCGGGGTGTCGTGTCTCTCCATGCTCGTCCGGAGACAGGCCCGGCAGGATCATCACGCCACGAGGGTGGGGGCGGCGGTGATTCTGGCGTCGCTGGCCCGTTCGCCGTGGGAGACCCGCCTGGCCGATCTCGAATTGGCCCGTTGGCTCTACGGACGTCCCCGCAACCGGGCCCTGGCCCGCCTGGTGGCGATGCGAACGTTCGGGGAGGATCCGCCCCTGTCACTGGTGGACTTCACCATCGAGATCTTCTCCTCCACCCCACCGCGGGCCGCCCTGGCCGCCGCCCGGGCCCTGGCCCACTTCGACCTGCGCCCCGGGCTGGCCTCGGTGCAGACCCCGATACATGTCCTGGCCGGTCGCCTGGACCGCCTCACCCGCCCCGCCATCAACCAGGAGATCGCCGACTCCGCACCACGGGCCGACATCGCCTGGCTGCCCCGGGCCGGACACCAGTTGCCCCTGGAGGCCGTGGACGAGGTCGTGGGCCTGATCACCCGAACGGTCACCGGCGAAAACGTCGGCGCCCGCTGAGACCACCCGTCACCGTCCACCAGGGAGTCCGTCGTACTCCTGGACAAGAGGGCGACATCCTCGGGCGCTGAGACCACCCGTCACCGTCCACCGGGGGTTGGTCCTCCCCGCCACGACGCGACCGGGTCCGGGCCACGTGTGGCCCGGACCCTCCCCCCAGATAAAGGTCGCCCCCGGGCTGACCGGGGATGTACACCGCCCTTGGGCGGCGATCTAGTCGAAAACTACCCGAACTTCAGCCCCTGTTGGCACCAACGATCGAAACGAACGACACACAGGCTCCCGGGGCCCCGCCCAGGTTGTGGGTCAGACCGAGGCTCTTGTCGGTCTCGATCTGACGCTCGGGGGGCGCCTCACCCCGGAGCTGCAACCAGCACTCGAAGAGCATCCTGAGGCCCGAGGCACCGATCGGGTGGCCGAAGGACTTGAGTCCGCCGTCGGGGTTGACCGGTAGTTCGCCGTCGAGGTCGAACGTGCCCGCCAGGGCCTCCTTCCAGGCCATACCCCTCGGTGCGAACCCCAGGTCCTCCATGAGCACCAGTTCGGTGGGGGTGAAGCAGTCGTGGACCTCGGCCATGGCTATCTCGGCCATCGGGTCGGTGATCCCGGCCTGGGCGTAGGCGTCCTCGGCCGAGGCCACCACCTCCCGGAAGGTCGTGTAGTCGTAGGTCGAGTCGATGGGACCCGCGGCGGGGCCGGCGGTGAACGCCAGAGCCTTCACGTAGATGGGGTGGTCGGTGTAGCGATGGGCGTCCTCGGCCCTGACGATGATGGCCGCCGCCGAACCGTCCGACACTCCCGAGCAGTCGAACACCCCGAGGGGTCCGGCCACCAGCGGTGAACCGGCGATGGTCTCCTTGGCCACCTCCTTGCGGAACTGGGCCCGGGGATTGAGGGCCCCGTTGCGGTGGTTCTTCCAGGCGATCCGGGTCAGGACCTCCTTCATGGTGCTCTCTTCCACCCCGTACTTCTTGGCGTAGGCCGGGGCCAGCAGGCTGAAGCTGGCCGGGGCCGTGAGCGACGCCTCGGTGCCGTCGGCGGGGGGCCTGGTTCCAACCAGTCCGGAGAAACCGGAGTCCTTGAGCTTCTCCACCCCGATGGCCATGGCCACGTCGTAGGCCCCCGAGGCCACGGCGTAGCAGGCGTTGCGGAAGGCCTCCGATCCGGTGGCGCAGTAGTTCTCCAGCCGGGACACCGGCTTGTAGCCGAGCTGCAGGGGCCGGCTCAGGGTCAGCCCGCTCTGGCCCGAGGCCATGGTCCCCAGCCAGAAGGCGTCGATGTCGTCCTGCTCGACCCCCGCCGAGGCGTAGGCCTCGTGGGCGGCGTCTATGAGCAGGTCGTCGACGCCCTTGTCCCAGTGCTCGCCGAAACGGGTGCAGCCCATCCCCACGATCGCCACCTGGTCCTTGATTCCGTGTGACCCCATTTGATCTCCCCTCTGTCCCTCAGGTCGGTTTGCGACCGGTGGTTCCTGTTCCGGTCAGCTCCGTGCCGGCCGGGCCTTCCAGAAGTAATTGTGCACCCCATCGGCGGTGAAGAGACGCCGGAACGTCATCTCCACCCGGTCCCCAATGGCCACCCGGTCAGGATCCACGTCGGTCATCTCGCACTGGAAACGCCCTCCCCCGTCGAAATCGATGACCGCCGCCACCACCGGGGGACTCATCGAGTAGGCCAGGCGGTCCACGGTGAACGTGGCGATGGTGGCGCCGACGTCGGCCATGGGCACCGGCTCCATGTCGTCCACGGCCCCTCCGTCCATGGAGACCCGCTGAGGGGGTAGATGGATGGCCCCGGTGCTCCGGTCCCGGGATCCGATGAAGCCGAACTTCCAGTGCTCGCTGCGGTGGCTCGGAGGACCGGCCGGACGGTCGGGGTCGGGACGTCGTGGCGGCTCACGGTCGAGAAATCCCCGCCAGGTGAGGAACTTGGCGTAGTCGAGCCCGGTGTCACCTGATTCGATCTGGTCGGCGACGGAGGGTGCGGGACGTCCGGCGGTGAGGTGGTCCGTCGTCCGCAGCACGATGGCGTCGGCCCCGTCGGAGAGGGACAACACGGCGATCGTCTCTCCGGGATTGGCCCGGTCCAGGACCGCGGCGAGGGACACGCCGGCGTCGGCGGCTCCCATGGAGCCCACCACCCCGGCGAGGTCGTCGGCGATCCGCCCCTCCAGCCCCGAGGCCGCCAACCTCCGGGTGACGGTCCGCCGGGCCCGGGCGTGGATGCCGCTCACCACCAGGTGGTCGGGTCCCTCGGTACCGAGGCCCGCCTTGGCCAGGGCCCTCTCCAGGGCGGTGAGGGCCATCTCGGTGTAGATCCCCTCGGCGAATCTCTCCTCCCACACCCTCGAATAGTGGTTCCCCGGCTCCCGCCACCGGTCCAGGAACTCCCGGGACACCGAGGCCGATCCCAGGTATCGAGCGAGCAGATCGCCCGAGGCGTCCGAGCCGCAGAGGAAAGCGGCGGCGGCGTCACCGCCAAGGGCCTCCTCGGCGCTCCCCGGCCGCCCGGTCCGGATGTCGGAGGCCACCGACAGCGTGGTCCACCAGGGCGAGGCGGCGGCGAGTATGAACTGGGCCAGACCGGAGCGGGGTCCGCCCACGGCGTCGGTGGCCATCACCCCGGGGTCCAGGTCCAGGGCGGCATGGATGGTGGTGGCGTTGGTCTTGTCCAGGTAGGGGGGATCGGTGGTGGCCAAGGTCAACACGTCGGGAACGATGTCGGTGCCTCTCAGGGCCACTCGCGCCGCCTCCACCCCCATCGAGTTGACGTCCTCGTCGTAGGAGGCCACCGATCGGGTTCCCCGCCCCCCGCCCGAGCCCAGGGCCTCGGTGATTCGGGACCTCTCCAGACGGTAGTGGGGCAGGTACGCCCCATAGGCCAGAATCCCGGTCGGCGCTGGATCAACCGTCACCTCGTGTCCCCCCTGGTGGTCGAGTTCAGGTCCGTTCACCCTACCGACGCCATCCCGTCCGGGGCCAGATGACCCGTCTCCCCCTCCATCGCCGGCGACCCGAGACCCGCCTGATTCCCCGTCGGCGAACATCCGTCAACCCGGCCGGTCCCCCTCACCGCCGACACCAGCCGGCCCATTCGAGGGAACCGCGCCGGAGGCCCACATTCCGGGGCCCTGGTCAGTGGACGGCCCGAAGGGCGAACAGGGCCACGGTCATGACTATCACCCCGCTCACCAGGAGCAGGACGTCACGATCGCGTCGGGACCACCAGATCAGCGGTGGGGTGACCCCGGCCAGGATCAGCCACTGCACGGCCACACCGGCGTCGGTGCGGGGCAGGGCCAGATCGCGGATCAGGTCGGTGACCATGCTCTCCGCCACACCGCTCTCCACCACACCGCCCGCGAACCCACGCTCCTCAGTCGACCTGGTCCCCGACCTCGATCTCGCCGGCGCTCAGCCTCTCGGCGAACTCCTGCAGACGGGTGCGGGTGGTCCGGTCGGGTGCGGTGGACCTTTTCAGTGACTCCTTGAGTCCGGCGAAGGCCTTGGCCTCCAGACCGCAGTGACGGCAGGTCTCCAGATGGGCCGAGACCGCCGCTGCGGTTTCCTCGTCGGCTTCTCCGTCGAGATAGGCCTGGAGGACCTTCGCCACCCGGGCACACTCCCGGGTCGGAGGTCGGTGGAGGGAACGCCTGAACAGGCTCATCGGCTACTCCGGGTCGACAGGAGAGATCCCCATGGGGCCTCGGTGATCATCAGTCCATCTCCCTCAATCCGTACCCGGCCTTCTCCAGGTGGGCCCTCATCCTCTTGCGGGCCCGATGGAGTCGGCTCATTACCGTGCCGACCGGTACCTGAATCTGGTCGGCGGCCTCCTGATAGCTCAACCCACCCAGGTCCACCAATTCGACGGGGCGCCTGAACTTGACCGGTAGGGCCTCGAGGGCTGCCTTCACGGTGGCGTCGAACACCGGGTCGACGACCACGGCCTCGGGATCGTGCTCATCCCCCGCGGTGGTGGTGGCCAACCGGTCCATCTCGGTGTCGGGGTCGTGCAGCAGCTCGGGTCGGCGCCTCCGGGTCCGGTTTATCTGGGCGTTCCGCAGGATCGTGAGCAGCCAGGCCCGGGGATGGCGGCCGTCGAAGCGTTCTATCGCCCGGTAGGCACGGATCAGGGTGTCCTGAACGAGGTCCTCGGCGTCGGCGCGGTTGCGGGTCAGCGACATCGCCACCCGGAACATGACGTCCAATTCCGGTACCACATAGGTCTTGAACGCCTGATCCTGGGACTGGCCGTTCCCCCGGGGCGGGGAACTCCCCGGATCGGGCGAACCGTCGGTACCTTGCCGGCTCTCAGAGCCTCGGTGACCCTGTGGGCCCGGGCCGGGTGCCTTCATCACCATCACGCTCCAGAAACAGCTCGGGGCCCTCGGTTCTTCCCCTGACGTCCGGGAAACGTCCCCGTGGGGGAACCGGTTCCCGTTCCGGGCGGACCCGACGCCGAGCCCGCCCCGACCAGCGGTGTGGAGGAACCCCGGACATGGTAGCCCCCGGAGCATCGGCGGACGGTGGCGCGAATCACCCCTGATGTGGGCAGATACCACTGCCCGTGTCGCGGACCGCACAGAGCATCGGCGGACGGTGGCGCGAATCACCCCCGATGTGGGCAGATACCACTGCCCGTGTCGCGGACCGCCCGGAGCATCGGCGGACGGTGGCGCGAATCACCCCCGATGTGGGCAGATACCACTGCCCGTGTCGCGGACCGCCCGGAGCATCGGCGGACGGTGGTGCGGCTCTCCCCCGAGGCCGGATCCCCGACGGGACCCGATGCGGGGCGCCCCCGACACCGTCTCAGACGGGATCGAAGTAGGGGTTCTCCCCCGCCTGGTGATCGGTGACGTCCACGACCCTGGTGATGGTGGGGATGTGCTCACGGATGGTCTGTTCGATGCCGGCGGTGACCGTCGCCTTGGCCATACCGCATCCCTGGCAACCCCCACCCAGTTCGACGACCACGGTGTCACCCTGGACCTCCACCAGGTCGGCCCAGCCACCGTGGGCGGCGATGGCGGGATTGATCCTCTTCTCCAGGAGCTGGCGCACCTGATCGGGAATGTCACCGGTGAGTTCGATGGGACCCTCCTGGGGACCCAGGTCGGGACGATTCGGATTCCTCAGCACCAGACCGGGCTGGCCGGGTATCGAGGGGGAGTCGATGGTGGCGCCGGTCAGCTTGTCGACATCATCGGAGGGGATCACCACGTCGAGGTCACCGGCCCTGACGACCACGTCATCGGGGGAGACCTCATCGAGGAGCTGGAAGGCCAGGTCGTAGGTGTAGTCGACCCCCCGAACACCCACCACCTCTATCCGCAGTCCGAGACGATCGGCGTCCTCCTCCTCGCGGCGAAGTTCGTGGATCTGGGCCAGGGCCTCGGGGGTGATGGTGATCGTCGCCTGGTCAGTGTCGGTCATGGCGTCAGCCTACCGAGAGCACCCCCACCCGGCACCTGCTCCCCTGAGGTACGGCGAACTCCGCCGGATCCGTCAGTGGTGGGCCAGAACGAAGGTGTCCAGGGCGGTCCGGGGACCATCGGGGGTGTCGACGACCCTCTCCACCACCTCGGCCCGGTCCACGGTGAGTCCGTCGAGAGCGGCGACGGTGCTCTCGGGCGTGGGGAGGTTGGCGGGATTCTGGGGACCACCGTATCCGTTCTCGATGTTGGACAGGTCGTGGGCCACCAGGAGGAACCTTCCCCCCGGGGCGACGGCGGCGGCCGCGTTGCGCAGCACCTTGGCCTGCTGCTCGGGCGGAAGTTGCAGATAGAAGATGATGACCAGGTCCATGGAATGGCCATCCACCTGGGGCTGGGTGACGTCGCCGACCTCGAAGTGGGCGTCCACCCCCCTCTTGGCCGCGATTCGACGGGCCTTCTCCACCGCCACCTCGGAGAAGTCGACCCCGAGGGCGTCCCAGCCGTTCTCGGCCAACCACAGGGTGTTGCGACCTTCACCACAGGCCAGGTCCAGGGAACGGCCGGGCTCGAGATCCGCCACCACCGGGGGAAGGAACTGGTTGGGTCCGGCCGACCAGATCAGTTCCTTTTCGGAGTACTTGTCGTTCCAGTCCGATGAGTCCATGCCCCCACGCTACCGGCGGGCCCGACGACGGACCCATCCGGTTCCCGACCGGATCCCGTCCCGGGGGGACACACCGACCGCTACACCACCACCGGGAACCTCACACCGGGGCGGTCGGCTCCGAACCCCGATGGGGAAACCGCGTCCGTTGCACCACCACAGGGAACCTCACACCGGGGCGGTCGGCTCCGAACCCCTTGAGCGGTCCAGGTGGGTACCGGCGAGCGATTCGCGCAGCTTGCGTCGTCCCCGGTGGAGACGGCTCATCACCGTGCCGGTGGGAATCTCCAGGCGGGCGGCGGCATCCTCATAGGAGAGGCCGGTGACATCCACCAGGTCCACCACCGTGCGGTAGTGGTCGGGAAGATCGTCGAGAGCGTCCACGAGGAGGGGGTCGACGACGGAGTCCAATATCACCCGCTCGGGGCCGTGGGCTTCCTCATCGGATCCGGCGGTGTCGATGGGGCGGTCGTGGTCGAAGAGGGGAACGACGGTTGGTGTACGACGGCGGGAGCGGGAGATGGCGGCGTTCACCGCGATCCGGTGCAGCCAGGCCCGGGGATAGCGTCCGTCGAATCGACCGGCGGCCCGATAGGCGCTGGTGAGCACCTCCTGGGCCAGATCCTCGGCGTCGCCCGGAGAGGACGACAGTCGTCGGCAGACCCTCCTCACGAACTCGATCTCGGGAACGACGTGAACCTCGAAATTACGCTCCCTGAGTTCTGAGGGTCGTCCCGGAGTCCGGACCGATTCGGCCGGGGGATTGGCCGAGAGGTCCACGGTCACATCGATCGCATCCACCCCATTGCCGTTCGAGCCCCTGGGAGGATCCCCTGATTCGGGTCCGCGTACGCGTGGGGGCCCGTTCGATCCGGCCGCCGGGCCGATGTCGAGGGTTTCTACCGGTGCGCTCACGCCCTCAATTGTACCGGGGTTTAGCAAGCGTGTCCTGTCATATCTGCCACATCCCGCAGAGTGACGGCCACCCCACCCACCGATGTCAACCCCGGGTCCACCGAGGCCTCAACTACGGCCCGTGCCGACCCGATCAGTAATGCAAGCCGGTAGTGGTGCCGACGTGACGGTCAGCGGTCAGGGAGTAGCAGGTAGTGAATCCAAGGCGTGGGCAGAACAGGTTCGGGCGGTCGACCCTACGCGCCACTCTCGCCGCCGCCGCCCTGCTCCTGCCCGTGCTGGCCGGGGGTGCCCCCGCCGGAGCCGGACCTTCGGGCTCGATGGGTGCCGAGGACCAACTCGTCCAGCCCGTGACCCTCGTCAGCCTGGAACGTACCGCCGGGGGCCGTCTCCACACCGAGACCGTCGAGGTGTCCACGACCTCCGATCTCATAGTCGCCACGGCGTCGGCCGCCGCCGACCCCGACGTCGTGACCATCGAACCGGAGAAGAGGTTCACGGCCTTCGCCGCCGATGACCCCCACCGGGTCAACCAGTGGGGCCTGGACAGGGTGGCCTTCGAACAGGCCGTCTCCCTGGTGGACACCTCCGACGTGGTGGTCGCCGTGGTCGACACCGGGGTCCGCGCCACCCACGAGGACCTGCAGGGCGTGGTCCTCACCGGAGCCGACATGATCGACGGTGTCGTCGACGGTACCGAGGCCGACCACTTCCACGGTTCCCACGTGGCGGGCATCATCGCCGCCAACACCGGGAACGGAATCGGGATGAGCGCCTCGGCCCCCGGGGTGAGCATCCTCCCGGTCCGGGTGCTCGACTCCACCGGCAGCGGCAGCTCGTCCGACGTCGCCGACGGCATCATATGGGCCGCCGACAACGGCGCCGACGTGATCAACCTGAGCCTGGGGTCCACCTCCAACTCCCTGGTCGTGGAGTCCGCCATCGACTACGCGGTCGGGAAGAACGTGGTCGTGGTGGCCGCCGCCGGGAACTCCGGGGCCGCCGGAAACCCGACCATGTACCCCGCCGCCCTACCCAACGTCATATCGGTGGGTGCGATCGACAGCTACGACGCCCGGGCCAGCTTCTCGGGTTACGGGAGCTGGGTGGACCTGACCGCCCCGGGCGTCAGTATCCTGAGTCTCCACGGACTCGGCGACACCAGCTACGCCTACGCCAACGGAACATCGATGGCCAGCCCCTTCGTGGCCTCCGCCGCCGCCCTCCTCAAGGCCGCCGACCCGACGATCACCCCCGCCGAGGTTCTGTCGGTCCTCACCGACACCGCCGAGGACCTGGGCCCCCCGGGCTTCGATCCCGAGTACGGCTACGGCCTGGTGGATCCCCTGAACGCGGTGCTGGCCGAGACGGGTGTCAACCCCGGGGGGGAGCCCGACCCGGGGTCCACTCCCCCACAGGCCACACCTCCGGGTGGCTACGCCCTGGTCACGAGTGCCGGGCGGGTCCTGACCGTCGGTTCGGCCGAATCCGCGGGGTCGATGGAGGGGACCGCCCTGGCCCAACCGGTCGTGGGGGCCACCCAGACACCGTCGGGCGACGGCTACTGGATGACCGCCGGTGACGGGGGAATCTTCAGCTTCGGAGATGCCACCTACCAGGGGTCCACCGGCGACATCGCCCTCGCCCAACCCATCGTCGGCATGGCCGCCACCCCCACCGGCAACGGCTACTGGCTCGTCGCCTCCGACGGCGGCATCTTCACCTTCGGAGACGCCCAATTCCTC
>JALSTE010000411.1 GCA_026983855.1 Acidimicrobiia bacterium | reverse complement strand
CCTGGTGAACGAGATCCTCTACAAGTCCCTCATGCAGCGGATCTACCGCTCCAAGTTGGTGCCCGGTCTCCACACCCGGGTCGAGGGGGCGGACCGGATCGACAAGGTCATCGACATCGACCAGTCGCCGATCGGGCGCACGCCCCGCTCCAACGCCGCCACCTACACCGGGGTGTTCGACCACATCCGCAAGCTCTTCGCCAAGACCCAGGAGGCCAAGGTCAGGGGCTACATGCCCGGTCGCTTCTCCTTCAACGTCAAGGGGGGGCGGTGCGAGGCGTGCTCGGGTGACGGCACCCTCAAGATAGAGATGCACTTCCTGCCCGACGTCTACGTCCCCTGCGAGGTGTGCAAGGGCTCCCGGTACAACCGTGAGACCCTCGAGATCAGGTTCAAGGGCCGCACCATCTCCGAGGTGCTGGACATGTCGTGTGAGGAGGCCCTCGAGTTCTTCTCGGCCCAACCCCCGATAGCCCGTCACATGCAGACCCTCGTCGACGTCGGCCTGGGCTACGTGAGGTTGGGTCAGCCGGCCCCGACCCTGTCGGGGGGAGAGGCCCAGAGGGTGAAGCTGGCCAGTGAACTCTCCAAGAGGTCCACCGGTCACACCATGTACATCCTCGATGAGCCCACCACCGGGCTGCACTTCGAGGACGTTCGCAAGCTCCTGGGGGTCCTGTCCCGGCTGGTGGACCAGGGGAACACCGTGGTCATCATCGAACACAACCTCGACGTCATCAAGACCGCCGACTGGATCATCGACCTGGGGCCCGAGGGCGGTGTGGGGGGCGGAACCGTCGTGGCCACGGGAACACCGGAGCAGGTGGCCAAGGTCGAGGGGTCCCACACCGGCCACTACCTGGGTCCCGTCCTGGCCGAGGGCCGCCGGGGGGACAGCGACGAGGCGGTGGCCTGACGATCGGTCCGGTCACCGGGGGGTCACGGGTGGGTGACCACCCCCTAGCCTGAGAACCGTGGTGCAGAGACCCGCCAGCGGTACCGTGCCCGACTCCCCGGGCTCCTACCAGTTCCGTGACGCCGACGGGAAGATCATCTACGTCGGCAAGGCCAAGAGCCTGCGCAGCCGCCTGAACAGCTACTTCCAGGACCCCCGGCGGCTCCATCACCGCACGGCCCAGATGGTGGCCACCGCGGCCACGGTCGAGTGGATCCAGGTGGACACCGAGGTCGAGGCCCTGATGTTGGAGTACTCCCTCATCCAGCGCCACCAGCCCCGCTTCAACGTGCGGCTCCGCGACGACAAGTCCTATCCCTTTCTGGCCGTGACCCTCGTCGACGACTGGCCCCGGGCCATGGTGGTGAGGGGTCGACGCAAGCGGGGGAATCGCTACTTCGGTCCCTACGGGCACGCCTACGCCATTCGGGAGACCCTGGATCTGCTGTTGCGGACATTCCCGGTGCGGACCTGCAGCGACAACCGCCTGGCCCGTCATCAGAGGTCGGGCCGGCCCTGCCTGCTGTTCCACATCGAGAAGTGCGCCGGGCCGTGCGTCGGAGCGGTCTCCACCGAGGAGTACGACGCCATGGTGGCGGACCTGATCCGCTTCCTGGAGGGGGACACCGACGAGGTGGTGGCCGAGCTGGAGTCCCGGATGGCCCGGGCGGCTGAGAACCTGGAGTTCGAGCTGGCCGCCCGTCACCGGGACCGCCTCGAGAGTGTCCGCAAGGCCATCGAGAAGCAGCAGGTGGCGGGCACCCGCAACGAGGACTTCGACGTCATCGGGATCGAGGAGGACGAGCTGGAGGCCGCGGCCCAGGTCTTCCTGGTCCGCAGGGGACGGGTGATGGGGCGACGGGGCCTGATGATCGACAAGGTCGAGGATCTGTCCCCCGGCGACCTGGTGGCCCGGATCCTGGAGCGGCTCTATCACGAGGACAATCCCATGGGCATGCCCAAGGCGGTGTACGTACCGACCCTGCCCGAGAGGATCGAGGTCTACGAGGAATGGCTCTCCCACCTCAGGGGTTCGGCGGTGAGGATCGCCGTTCCCCGCCGGGGGGAGAAGCGGGCTCTGCAGGAGACCGTGGTGGAGAACGCCCGGGAGTCCTTCAAGCGGCACCGCCTGAAGCGGGCCAGCGACCACAACACCCGGGCCCGGGCCCTCAACGAGCTCCAGGAGCATCTGGGTCTGCCCTTCGCCCCCCTGCGGATCGAGTGCTACGACATGAGTCATCTCCAGGGCACCGACTACGTCGGGTCGATGGTGGTGATGGAGGACGCCCTGGCCCGGCGCAGCGACTACCGCCGGTTCAAGATCCGCGACGTCGACGGCAACGACGACTTCGCCGCCATGGGTGAGGTCCTCACCCGCCGGCTCACCAACTACCTCAGGGAGAGGGAACTGCCGGTGGCCGAACAGGGCCGCTTCTCCTATCCCCCCCAGCTACTGCTGGTGGACGGGGGCAAGGGTCAGCTCGGGGTGGCGGTGAGGGTCCTCGAGGAGTTGGGCCTCAGCGAGGAGATCCCGGTGGCGTCGCTGGCCAAGCAGTTCGAGGAGGTCTTCGTTCCCGGTCGATCCGAACC
>JALSTE010000410.1 GCA_026983855.1 Acidimicrobiia bacterium | reverse complement strand
CCGGCGGCGGCCGAAGCGGTCCCCGAGGCCACCGGCGGCCAGGAGCAGCCCGGTGAACACCAACAGGTAGGCGTCGACGATCCACTGCAGTTGGCGGGTGGAGGCCCCCAGTTCCACGGCCAGGGAGGGGAGGGCCACGTTGACGATGGTGCCGTCCAGGACGGTGACGAACACTGACAGGCTGAGTACGGCCAGGATGGCCCAGCGATGGCGGTTCTCCGGGTCGTGGGTCCGGTCGTGAACAGGGTCGCGAGTTGACTCGGGTCGGTGGTCGGCGGGGGCGGTGTCGTTGGAGGGCATGTGGGTGTCCGTTGCTGGGCGTGCTATCTAGGCGTTGTCAAGTTGGCAGTGTCAAGTTGGCAATCTAAGGATGGAACTTGACGCTGTCAAGACCCAGGCCCAGAATGTGACAGATGACCCAGGCCCCCCTCACCCGTGGCTACCACCACGGAGATCTGCCCAACGCCCTCAAGAGGGCCGCCCTCGACGTGATCGACGAGAAGGGCCTGGGGGGATTCAGTCTCCGGGAGGTGGCCCGCCGGGCCGGGGTCTCCCACGCCGCCCCGGCCCATCACTTCGGTGACGCCGCCGGACTGCTGACCTCACTGGCGGTGGACGCCCTGGGGCGCATGAGGACGGCCATGGCCGAGGCGGCCGAGGCGGAGCCGGATCCGGTCGACCGCCTGGCGGCGGTGGGGAGGGCCTACGTGAGGGTCAGCCGGGAGCATCCGGGCCACTGCCAGGTGGTGTTCCGCACCGATCTGGTGGACACCGAGAACCCCGATCTGGTCGCCGCCGGCCTGGCCACCTTCGAGGTGGTGAGGGGGGTCGTGGCCGATCTGGCCGAGGAGATGAACCCCGCCCTCGACATCGACACCGCCACCCGGCTCTGCTGGTCCACCATGCAGGGTGTGGTGGAGATAGAGCAGAAGATGAGACTCCACGCCCGGCACTCGGGCACCGGGTTGTCCGACACCGATGGGACGATCACCGACTTCACCCGGATGCTGGTGGAGGGGTTGAGGGCCCGGTAGGGCGAACCGTGATCTGGCCCCGGGGGTCACGTTCCGCGGGCGAATGACGGCGGGGAGTCGCTACCCTGTCGGGCAATGCGTCTCGAGTTGATGAGGAAGACCGAGCTGGCCCTGCTGGCGATGGAGGCCCTGGACGAGCGGGACGCGCGCACCTCCGGTGAGAGCCTGGCGACGGAGATAGGGACCACCCGGGAGTTCCTCCACCAGGTGATGGCCCCCCTGGTCCGACGGAACTGGGTGAAGTCCACCCGGGGCCCCAGTGGGGGGTACGAACTGGCGGTGGGTCTGTCCGAGGTCACGGTCCTGGAGCTGATCGAGACCGTCGAGGGGGCCACCGACCGGGGCCAGTGCGTGCTCAGTGGGTCGGCGTGCGACGCCGAAGAGCCCTGCGCCCTGCACGACGCCTGGTCCCGGGCCCGCGACGCCCTCCTGGCCGAACTGGGCTCGATCACCCTGGCCGACGCCGCCGCGGCCAAGGTGGCCTGACCACGGTCCCGGCCCCCTCACGGGCCCGTACAATCGAAGCGGACGCCCGCCCGGCGCCCGATCGGCGATCAACCTGAGGAGTCAGCGTGGACATAAGGATCGGTGTCACCAACGCACCGCGGGAACTGGTGCTCGAGATGGGTGACGAGGTGGACATCGACATCCTCCGGGCTGACGTCGACAAGGCCCTCTCCGACGGAGACAAGGTCCTCTGGCTGACCGATCGGCTGGGCCGGCAGGTGGCGGTGCCCGTGGTGAAGATCGCCTATGTGGAGATCGGCACCGATGTCGGACCCCGGGTCGGATTCGCCTCGATGTGACCGGTGACGAACCTCCCGGCCCGTTCCCGGGAGGGCGTCGTCTGCTGTTCGTGACCGGGAAGGGCGGTGTCGGCTCCACCTCGGTGGCCGCCGCCCTGGCCGTGGACTCGGCCCGCCGCGGTCTGCGCACCCTGGTGTGCGAGATGGGCGAGGGAGGCCTGGCCGACGCCCTCGGGATCACCGGGCTGGGCTACGAACCCACCGAGGTGGACTTCCCCACCGGTGGGGGGGAGCACCCCGTTCCCCTGTGGGCCATGGCCATGGACACCGAGGCCGCCGCCCACGAGTACCTCAGCCGGCTGCTCCATCTCCCCCTGCCGACCTCACTGGGCCCCCTGGGCCCCATCCTGGAATTCGTGTCGGCCGCGGCCCCGGGGGTGAGGGAGGTGCTGGCGGTGGGCAAGGTGGCCGAGGAGATCCGGGAGGACCGCTTCGACCTGGTGGTCGTCGACGGTCCGGCCACCGGGCACGTGGTGCCGATGCTCTCCACCCCCGAGGGGATAGCCGAGATCACCCGGGGAGGTCTCCTGCGACGGGAGGCGGACTGGCTGACCGAGATGCTCTCCGATCCGGGGGTCACGGGCGTCGTCGTCGTGGCGGTGCCCGAGGAACTGGCGGTGGCGGAGGCCATCGATCTCCTCGGGCGTCTCGGATCCGAGACCACCATTGAGCCCGCGGCGGTGGTGGTGAACAAGGTGCCCCCGCCCCCACTGAACCCCGCCGACCGGAGAACCCTGGATCTCCTGGTCGCCACCCTGGCCCCGGCCGATACGGGGTTCGGGGGGGACGCGGCGAGTGCGGCCGATACGGGGTTCAGGGGGGACGCGGCTCTGATGGCGGTGTTGAGGGCCGCGGTGCTGGCCGACCGCATCAGGTCCGAGGCGGCCGAGGTACTGGTGGAGGCGACACCGCTGCTGGCGGTTAGGGTCCCCCACCTGAACCTGCCCCGGGTCACCGGGGTGGTGGGGGAACCCGACCTGGTGGCCGAGCTGGCCCACGCCCTGGCCGCCGAGATGGATCAGGCGGAGAGGTGACCGCTCCACCGGTCGATGAACTACTGGGAAGCTCCACGGTGGTCGTGGTGGGCGGACCGGGCGGTGTGGGCAAGACCACCCTGGCCTCGGCGCTGGCCACCCGGGCGGCGGTGGTCACCCGACGTCGGGTCCTCGTCCTCACCATCGATCCGGCCCGGAGGCTCGCCGACGCCATGGGGGTGGGGTTGGGATCCGAGCCCACCCGGGTACCCCTCGGGGAGGGCACGCGGGGTCAACTGTGGGCGGCGATGCTGGACTCCGCCGCCGCCTGGGACCGCCTCATCGGCGAGGAGGGCTCGGCCGAGGTGGCCGGGGCCGTTCTGGACAGTCCCCTGTATGGGGGCATCACCCGTCGTTTCGGCCAGAGCCACGAGTACGCCGCGGTGCAGGAACTCCAGAGACTGCACGAGGGGGGTGAATTTGACCTGATCGTGCTCGACACCCCCCCGAGCGACCGGGCCGTCGACGTACTCGACGCCCCGGGGCGCATGATCGACTTCTTCGGTGGCCGGCTCCTGCGCTGGTTGACCGCCCCCTACCGGTCCCGGGTGGCCCGGTTGGCGGCGGCCCCCTTCAACCGGTTCGCCGCCGGGGTCCTGGGGGGAGGCTTCGTCTCCGATCTGGGTGGTTTCTTCGCCCTGCTGGCCACGATGGGTCCGGGTCTCGTGGAGCGGGCCCGGGCGGTGAAGGAGCTTCTGGAGAGTCCCGATACCACCTACGTGGTGGTCAGCATCGCCGCCCACCGGTCGGTGGTGGAAACCGGAACCTTCCTCGACGCCCTCGGTGAGCGGGGACTGTCCCCCGGACTCGCGGTCGTGAACCGGGTTCTGCCCCACTGGCTGGGAGAGCCGTCCCTGGCCGCGGCGGCGGAGTCGATTCCGGATCGGCTGGGTGACCTGGTCCCCTCCCTGACAGAGCTGGTGGGGGACGGTGGTTCGGCCATCTCCGGCACCGCGCCCGCCGGGGCCGACGTGTCCCGGGCCCTACTGGCCGCCTCCCGCACCGCCGGTGAGATCGCGGTGGAGGCCCGGGACCAGCGGGTGTTCATCGGACAACTGCGGGCCCGGCTGTCCGAACCGGTTCCACCCGTCGTCGAGGTTCCCCTGGTGCCGGGGCTGTCGGGCCGGTTGGACGACCTGGAACGCCTGGCCCGGCTACTGGGGTGAACCGGTTCCACCCGTCGGGGGACGCCGACCGGCGTGACCGCCGGTCGGCTGATCCCGGTCGATCAGGAGGCTCTGCAGGGCCCGTCCCAGCGGTCCCTCCTCGTCGGACAGGAGACTCTCGGCCATCCCGATGCCGTGGCCGTGGGCCGAGGTGGTGGCCTGGAGCCGGACCCAGTCGCCCTTCGGGAGCCGGTGGACGTAGACCGTCAGGTCGGGGTTCAGGAAACGCCACCCCTCGTCGGGATGCAGGCGCCAACTGATCCCGTTGCCGAAGTCGGCCGCCGCCACCAGCTTCACCAGGGGGGAGTTCTCCCGGCCCTCCACCAGGGGAACCCTCAGGCGGACCCAGTCCACGGCGTCACCGGGTTCGTGGAAGCCGCCCGTCACCATGCGGTGCTCCACCCCTTGGCGGTGATAGGTCACCAATTCGGAGTCGAACCCCCATCCCCCCGGCCGCTGCACCGGGGTCCCCCGGTGGTGGTCGGGTACCCCGCGGTCGACGGCGGTATCGGGCACCGGAAGGTCGGTGGTCCGGATCCTGAGCACGGTGGCCCGGGCCAGCAAGCGCCCGGGGGTCGAGAACCTCACATCGGCCAGGGCCACGTTCCGTCCCCTCTTGACCCAGTCGATACCGAAGTCCATGGGGGCCAGGGGGAGGGGTCGCAGCAGCTCCACGGTGAGGCGGACCACCTGGGAGGGCTCGGGCCCGGGAGCGGACTCGGCCAGGTGGGCGGCCAGGGCCGAGATCGGCCCCCCGTGCTGGAACTCGGGATCCCAGGGGCCCCGCGTCCACTGGGAGGGAATGGCCGTCGAGCCCTCGATTCGGAACAGGTGGGGATCCATCGGGCCAGAAGCTAGCGAAGTCCCGGTGGCGGGGCCGAACAGCCCGGTGGGGCCGGAACAGCCTGGTGGGACCGGTTCAGCCTGGTGGGGCCGGAACAGCCTGGTGGGGAAGGGCGGCGGGCCTGGTACCGTCCGCGGCGATGTCGAATCTCGCCGAGATGACCAGCCGGGGATCGGATCTGACCGAGGCCGAGCTCGAGCACCTGCAGAGCCTGGCCGCCTGGTGGGACCTACTGGCCGACGTGTCCTTCGCCGACCTGCTCATGTTCGCCCCCACCCCCGAACCGGGTCGTTTCATAATCGCGGCCCAGGTCCGACCCTCGACCAGCCAGACCATCTACCCCGACGACCAGGTGGCCCGGGTGGTGGACGAGGTGGAGCGACCCCTGGTGGCCCGGGCGTTCCGGTTGGGACGCATAGTCGAGGGGGAGATCGGCCTCACCGGATCGGGGAACCGTCGGGCCCGGGTCTGGTGTGTACCCATCAAGTACCAGGGTCGTCAGATCGGGGTGATGAGCCGTGAGGCGGCACCCGATTTCGACAAGATGCGAAGACCGGGGGAACTCGAACGCACCTACATGGAGGTGTTTCAGCGTTTCGCCCGCATGATCGCCGCCGGTCTGTTCCCCTTCCGTCATCAGGACTTCGACCCCGAGGAGCTGCCCCGGCTGGGGGACGGGGCCCTGGTGGTCGACGAACAGGCCCGCATCCGCTACGCCTCCCCGAACGCCCTCTCCACCCTGCACCGCATCAGGGTCCAGGGGAACGTGGTGGGGCGGCGTCTCAGCCAGCTCGGCCTGTCCCAGCCCATAGTTCGCAGTGCCATGCGCTCCCACGTTCCGGCCAGCACCGAGATCGAGAGGGACGCCATCACCGTGCAGCTGGTGGCCGTTCCCCTGACCGACGCCGTTGGTCCCCCCGGGGCCCTGGTGCTGATGCGCGACGTCACCGAGCTGCGCCGCCGGGACCGTCTGCTGATCTCCAAGGACGCCACCATCCGGGAGATCCACCACCGGGTCAAGAACAATCTCCAGACCATCTCATCGCTGCTGAGGCTCCAGGGCAGGAGACTCGACAGTCCCGAGGCCAAGCACGCCATCGACGAGTCGGTGAGGCGGATCCGGGCCATCTCCCTGGTGCACGAGACCCTGGCCCACGAGGCGGGGGAGGCGGTGTCCCTGGCCGACGTCGCCGATCAACTCATCCTCATGGTCCAGGAGGGCCTGATGTCGCCGGAGCGCCCCATCCGCTTCGTGGCGACCGGCGACGTGGGTCTGGTTCCCTCGGTGATCGTCACCCCCCTGGCGGTGGTGCTGAACGAGCTGCTGCAGAACGTGGTGGACCACGCCTTTCCCCGGGACCGCCCCCTGGACGGGGAGGGCTTCGTGGGCACGGTGGAGATCTCACTGTCGGGATCGGCCGACGAGGGCATCGAGATGAGGATCATCGACGACGGTGCCGGGCTGCCCGAGGGGTTCAACCTCGAGACCGTCACCGGTCTGGGCACCTCGATCGTGCACACCCTGGTCACCTCGGAACTGCAGGGCTCCATCGAGCTGGGTCCGGGTCCGGCCGGGGTGGGTACGGTGGCCGTGGTCCGCGTTCCCGGCCAGCACGCCGGGGATTGACGGCCCTCCCCCCGGGTGCGGCGGCTCAGACCGCGAGGGACGCCATCATCGAGAACTGGGTGACTGACGCCCTTGCCCCGTTGCGGCGGCTCAGACCGCGAGGGACGCCATCATCGAGAACAGGGTGACCACGTCGGTGCCCTGGGCCGGATGGTCCAGCTCGCGGTAGATGGAATCGACGTTCACCGCCACCCGCTCGGCGTCGAGCCAGCGACCGAACTCCCCCAGGGAGATGTCGCGGGCCGCCTCCTCGGCGCTCATGCCGGCCTGGTGGCGGGCGGTGGCCTCCCGGCCGATGAACTCGAGATACTCCCGGACCCGGCGGACACCGGCCTTGTCGGTGACCGGGCCGTGGCCGGGCACGATGGTGTCGACATCGAGACCCAGGATCAGGTCGCAGGCCCTGATCCAGTTGGACAGGGGACCGGCCCACATGAGTGGCGTCCCCTCGATGAACAGGATGTCGCCGGTGAACACGGTGCGGGAGTCGGGGACGTGGGCGATCACGTCACCCTCGGTGTGGGCGGGACCCACCTCGATCAGTTCGATCGTGCGGTCGCCGATGTCCACGTTCAGCCGACCCTCGAACGTACGGGTCGGCAGGGTCAGCTCGATGCCCTCGAAGTGGAAGGCCCCGAAACACCTCTGCAGGTACTCCCCCAGGGGGCCCATCTCGGGGGCGGCGGCCATCAGGCCGGCCAGCATCTCCGGAGGGGTGCGGGGCATCTCCTCGGCACAGGCGGCCGACGAGATTATCTCGGCCCCGGAAACCAGTTGATTGCCGTAGCAGTGGTCGCCGTTGGCGTGGGTGTTGACCACGGTCCCGATGGGGGCGGTACCGGTGACGACCCTCATGGCTTCCAGCATCTCGGCGGTGAGCCGGAGGTCGAACAGGGTGTCGACCAGCAGGGAGTTGTCACCCGAGGAGATCAGACCGGCATTGCTCCAGCCCCATCCCCCGTCGGGCTGCAGGTAGGCCCAGCAGTGGTCCCCCACCTCCACCAGGCCCTTGTCGTAGGAAGCACCCTTCGCACGTGGGGTCATGGTGGGAATCTAGCCCCTGACCGGGGGTGGGAAGGGAATCAGCAGGCCTGCCGCCGCCGCCGGGCCCTTCGGATGGAGCGACGCTCCTCCTCCGAGGTTCCGCCCCAGACCCCGGAGTCCTGGTTGGTGGCCAGGGCGAACTCCAGGCACAACTCGATGGCGTTGCACTCCTGACAGACCGCCTTGGCGGCGGCTATCTGGTCCAGGGCCAGCCCGGTGGTGCCCACCGGGAAGAAGAGGTCGGGATCGGTGTCCCGACAAGCCGCCCTGTCGCGCCAGAAGTTGCTCTCCAGGAGCATGCTCGCATTCTTGACCACGGTGACCTCCATGGGTCGAAGCCCCGGGAAATGTCTTCCCCGGTACTTCCCGTACAAGTCCCACGGATCTGGCTCAGATCCGTTCTGCACAGTGTCCCGAGAGGCTTCGTCGGCTCGGGGGACGAGATTCCTGCAGCGGGTGTGCAGATTAGCAACGGCTATTGGTTCGGACAAGAGTTCGGTCCCTAATGGTGCTCTGACCTGGGGTTTTCGCTACGTGACAAGGGTGTGGTTTGTACGGTTGCCTTCTCACCCGCCGGGGCCCCGCAGGGGCCGCGCCCTCGGGTCCGAACGGCAGGCCACCATGTCCCAAATAGTGGACAGGGCGTCCCATGGCGATTCGGGACCGGTACTGGCATGATCGGGGGCGTACCGCAGGGGGCCCGCCAGGGGCCGGAGGGAGGACCGATGGTCGATGTTCTGGCCCACCGGGGGGCGTCGGCCTACCGGCCCGAGAACACCCTGGAGGCCTACGCCCTGGCGGTGGAAATGGGGGCCGACGGCATCGAGTTCGACGTCCGCAGGTCGCAGGACGGTTGGCTGGTCATCCACCATGACGCCGAACTCCCCGATGGGCGGGTCATATCGGCCACCCCCCGGGAGGCACTGCCCTCATCGGTCCCCACCCTGGGGGACACCCTCGACGCCTGCCGGGGCGTCCTGGCCCAGATCGAGATCAAGCCCGGGGCGTCCCCCTCCGACTCCCGGGAACTGGCCGAGGGGGTGGTGGCGACCCTGCGGGAGCGGCGGGAGGCGGGGATTGGCGACGACGTCCTGATCTCCTCGTTCGACCTGCTGATCGTGGATCGGGTACGGGAATCCGAACCGGAGTCGGCGACGGCCTGGCTGACCTTCGAGGGGGAACCGCAGCGACTCCTCGACACCTGCGCCCGGCACGGCCACGGGGCCATCCACCCCCACTGGTCCCAGGTCGACGCCGACTTCATGGCCCGGGCCCGGGAGGCGGGGTTGAGGGTCAATGTGTGGACGGTGGACGAGGAGGAGGAGATCCGCCGCCTGGCGGGGCTGGGGGTTGACGCCATCGTCACCAACCGGCCCGACACCACCCGCCGGGTTCTGGAGGCCCGGCCCGACTGATCCCCGGGTGTTTCAGAGGCCGGTTCGCGGTATGACCAGGTCCAGACACTCGGGATCCCAGTTGAAGGCCAGCTTCTCGGTGTCCCCGACCAGGTCGCCGTCCACCTGGTAGGGGAAGGGGCCCAGGCCGACCACGTCGAGACAGGACAGGTCGGTGTCGTAGCTCACCATCGGATGGTCGCGGATCCCGCCGTCGCCACGGACCAGGGACCACACGACGGAGAGCATCGGTCGCAGCGACATCGATCTCAGCCCCACGCAGGTGAGGCCCCGGTCGAAGGTGGCCTCCGGGGCCAGGCTGAGGGGTCGACTGCCCAGATAGGTGTAGGGATCGGTGTTCTGGACTATGGCCAGGTAGAGGTCGCCGGTGTCCGAACCGTCGGGCCTCAGCACCCTCATGTGGGGACGCGTTCGGTCGTAGTGCCGCATCCAGGTGGTCAGCCCGGCCCAGATGAACAGGGGGTGACCGGCGTAGCGCTTCAGTCCCGAGCGTCTCTCCACCTGTTCGACCACCGCGGCGTCGAAGCCCAGGCCGCAGTGGAACAGGAAGTAGCGGCCGTTCACCCGGCCCAGGCCCACCCTTCGGATCCGACCACCCTCGACGGCGTCGAGGACGACGGACGTGGCCTCGACCGGATCGTCGGGGATCCCCAGGGTCCGGGCGAACACGTTGGTGGATCCGCCGGGCAGGGCGGCCATGGCGCACCCGGTGCCGACCAGGCCGTTGGCGGCCTCGTTGAGGGTGCCGTCCCCCCCGAGCACGACCACCAGATCGGTGCCCTCGCCGGCGGCGCCACGGGCCAGTCGGGTGGCGTGCCCCCTCCGGCTGGTCTCGGCCACGGTCACCTGGTGCCGCTCCGACAGGGCCTTACGGATCAGCACCTTGGCCCGGCCGGTCACCGATGACGCCGAGGAGTTGACCAGCAACAGGACCTTCACCCCACCAGTGTCCCCCGAATCGGCTCCCCACGGCGACAAGGCGGGTCGGGGCGGGTCGCCGGGCTCGGTCCTAACCGTGACTTCGGACACCTGAACTTGTCTATGGGGGTTGCCATTCGGCAGACTCGCGGGCATGAAGGTCGCCGTCTGTGTGAAGCAGATCCCCGATCCGGCCCTGCCCGGAGAGTTGGATCCAACCGACAACACTCTGAAGAGGGATGGCAAGCTCATCCTCGACGAGTCCGACTCCTACGGGGTGGAACTGGCTCTGCAGCTGGTGGAGGCCGCCGGTGGTGGCACCGTCACCCTGGTGTCCATGGCCCCGGGTAACGAGGTCAGCGGACTCCGCACGGCCCTGGCCATGGGGGCCGACGACGCCGTGCTCATCAGCGACGACGCCCTCTCGGGCACCGACGCCCTCGGGACGGCCAAGGTCCTCGCCGCCGCCATCGGCCGGGTCGAGCCCGACCTGGTGCTGGCCGGGGTGGAGTCCTCCGACGGCTACACCGGAACCGTGCCCGAGCAGATCGCGGCGGTGATGGGCGTGCCGTCGGTGGGGTTCGCCAAGAAGATCGAGATCGGTGACGACGGTCTGCACATCGAACGTCAGACCGAACTGGGCTACGACGACGTGGTTTGCCCGATGCCCGCCGTGGTCTCGGTGACCGCCGGGGTGGTCGAACCCCGATATCCCTCCTTCAAGGGGATCATGGCCGCCAAGAAGAAGCCGGTCGACCAGGTGACGATCTCGGACCTCGGCATTCCCGCCGATCAGGTCGGATGGGCCGGGGCCCGCCAGGAGATCGTCTCGGTGACCGAGGCCGAAGCACGCGAGGCCGGGGAGATCATCGAGGACGAGGGCGAGGGCTATCAGCGCATCGTCGCCTTCCTCGAAGAGCTCAAGGTCATCTGAGGAGTCTGAAAATGGGATTGTCGAAGATCTGGGTCTACGCCGAGGCCACGCCCGACGGTGGACCGACCTCACTCACCCTGGAGATCCTCTCCAAGGCCCGTGAGCTGGCCGACACCGTGGAGTGCGTGACCAGTGCCGAGGGCGGCCCCATGGCCGATGCCCTGGGCGCCCACGGCGCCACCGCCGTCCACGCCGCCGGAGGCCTGGGGGAATCACTGCCGGGCCCGACCATGGCCGCGGCCATCGAGGGTCTCATCGGATCGGTCGGGGCCCCCGACGCCATCTTCTTCGGGCAGACCTATGAGGGTCGTGACGTGCTGGCCCGCTTGTCGGTGGCCCTGGACCAACCGGTACTCACCAACAACGTGGACGTCGTCGTGGACGGTGACACCCTGGTGGTGGAGGAACCGGTGTTCGGTGGCACCCAGAACGTGCACACCGCCTTCCGCAACGACGGGGTGAAGCTGGCCACCTTCCGGCCCAAGTCCTTCAACGCCGAGCCCTCCGGTGGCGGAGCCGCCGCCGTCAGCGAGCTGGTCACCACCGACGTCGGTGCCGTGGGTGCGGCCCGGGTCGTCGATCGTCACGCCGAGGAGCGCTCCGGCCCCCAGCTGGACGAGGCCGCGGTGGTGGTGTCCGGCGGTCGGGGAATGGGCGACGCCGAGCGCTACCAGGTGATCGAGGAACTGGCGAAGCTGCTGGGCGGGGCCCCGGGAGCCTCCCGGGCCATCGTCGACGCCGGCTGGGTCCCCTTCGCCTATCAGGTGGGGCAGACCGGCAAGGTCGTGAAGCCCACGGTGTACCTGGCCGCCGGTATCTCCGGGGCCACCCAGCACCTGGTGGGTATGAAGGGCTCCAAGCACATAATCGCCGTCAACAAGGACCCCGAGGCCCCCATCTTCAGCGTGGCCGACCTCGGCATCATCGGCGACGCGCACAAGGTGCTACCCGCCCTGGTGGAGGCGATCAGGGCCCGTCAGTAGTTGTGGTGGGCGGGTAGTCCGGGGGGTTGA
>JALSTE010000409.1 GCA_026983855.1 Acidimicrobiia bacterium | reverse complement strand
GGCGGGCGCATCACCCGCAAGGATGTCCTCGACGCCATCGACGCCGGTACGGCCCGCCGCGCCGGCGCCCCCGAGGCTGCCGCGGCCCCGCCTCCTCCGGCTCCTGCGGCTGCTCCTGTGCCTCCGGCTCCCCCGGCTGCTCCGCCCCCGCCTCCGGCGGCTCCCGTTCCCGTCGTGGCCGGCGGGGTGGATGGAGCCACCTATGTCCCCTTCAACAACATCCGACGCCGCACCGGGGAGCACATGGTGCACTCCAAGGCCATCTCCCCCCACGCCCTGACGGTCGTGGAGGTCGACTACGAGGCCGTGGCCCGGGTTCGCAACGCCCACAAGGCTGAGTGGAAGCGGACCGAGGGGTTCAGCCTCACGTTCCTGCCGTTCATCGTGCGGGCGGTCGTCGACTCCCTGGCCGACTGGCCTTACCTCAACTCCTCGGTGGAGGGGGACGGCCTGAGGGTCCACCGTGACGTGAACCTGGGGATAGCCGTGGATCTGGACTTCAAGGGACTCATCGTCCCGGTGGTCCGGGGGGCCGACGGCCTCCGTCTCAAGGCGGTGGCCCGGGCCATCAACGATCTGGCCAACCGGGCCCGCAACAAGGCGGTCGGGGTGGACGAGATCACCGGGGGCACATTCACGATCTCCAACAACGGCTCGTTCGGCACCTACATAACCTCCGCCATCATCAATCAGCCCCAGGTGGCGGTGCTCTCCACGGAGGGCATCGTCCGGCGTCCGGTCGTGGTGGCCGGTCCGGGCGGTGAGGAGTCCATAGCCATCCACTCGGTGGGCAACCTGGCCATGAGCTGGGACCACCGGGCCTTCGACGGGAGTTACGCCGCCGGTTTCCTGCGCCAGGTCAAGAACATCATCGAGACCCGTGACTGGGAAGCCGAACTCTGACCCCGTGGCCCCCCGGGAGGCGACCGTGACCACCGATGAGCGGCCCCTCCTCGTGAGGTGGTTGGGCCGCGTCCCCTACGCCGAGGCCCTCGATCTGCAGAGGGCCATGTTCACGTCCGGCGTCGCCGACCACCTGCTCCTCCTCGAGCATCCCCACGTCTACACCCTCGGTGTCCGCACCGATCCCGCCAACATCCTGGTGGATCCCCGGACGGTGGGCGCCGACATGGTGAGGGCCGACCGCGGTGGCGACGTCACCTATCACGGACCGGGACAACTGGTGGGTTATCCGGTGGTGAACGTGGCCGGTCGCCGCGGAGGGGGGATGGCCGACACCGTGGCCTACGTCACCACCGTCGAGCAGATTCTCATCGACGCCCTGGTGGAGATGGGGCTGCCCGACGTGGGTCGTCTGCGGGGCTACCCCGGGGTATGGGTCGAACCGGGGTCGGACTCACCGCGGAAGATCGCGGCCATTGGGGTGAAGCTGACCCGGGGAAGGTCCATGCACGGGTTCGCCCTCAACGTGGATCCCGATCTCTCGATGTTCGCCAACATCGTGCCCTGCGGGATCACCGGGTTGGGGGTCACGTCACTGGCGGCCGAGGGCGTCTCCGCCTCCATGAGGGAGGTGGTCGACGTGATGGCCCGGGGGTGGATCCGGACCTGGTCGTCGGGTCGGGGGGAACGTCAGGACGTGGTGTGGCGCCACCGTGATTCGGATCTCTCGGCCTTCTCCCGGGGAGAGGGCCCCGGAGCTCCGGTGACCCCCGACGCCCACCAGAGGGGTGTGCCGGGACCGGTGCCGGTGGAGATCAGCCCGGCCCGGGCCGGTGTGGGCGCCCGACTGGGCGGCCGACTGGATCAGGCCGGGGTCGAGGGTGGGGTCGAGATCAGTTCCCGCAAGCCGTCCTGGATGAGGGTCAGGGCCCAGATGGGAGCCGACTACCGGTCCCTCAGGTCGACGCTGCGGGAACTCGACCTGGTGACCGTGTGCGAGGAGGCGGGTTGTCCGAACATCTACGAGTGCTGGAGGGACGGAACCGCCACGTTCATGATCAACGGTGAGCGCTGCACCCGGGCCTGTGGCTTCTGTCTCGTGGACACCCGGTTGCCCCTGCCCCTCGATTCCCGGGAGCCCGCCCGGGTGGCCGATGCCGTGCGGCGGCTCGGTCTGGAGCACGCCGTCGTCACCGCCGTGACCCGCGATGACCTGCCCGACGGTGGGGCCGGGGCCTTCGCCCTCACGGTGGGGGCGATCCGGGAGGTCAACCCCGGGGTGACGGTCGAGGTTCTGATCCCCGACTGCAAGGGTGACCGTGAGTCCCTGGATACGATCTTCGCCTCCCGACCCGATGTCCTCAACCACAACCTCGAGACCGTGGCCCGGCTCCAGAGAGCGGTCCGTCCCTCGGCGGGATACGCCCGGAGTCTGGCCGTGCTGGCCCGAGCGGCGGCCGCCGGCCTCAACACGAAATCCGGTCTGATCGTGGGAATGGGTGAGACCGACGAGGAGGTAATCGGGGCCATGACCGATCTGAGGTCGGTGGGTTGCCGGACCCTCACCATCGGGCAGTACCTGCGGCCCACGTCGAACCACCTCCCCGTCCACCGGTGGGTGCCCCCCGAGACGTTCGCCTGGTTTGAGGCCGCGGG
>JALSTE010000408.1 GCA_026983855.1 Acidimicrobiia bacterium | reverse complement strand
ACCGCCTCCGCCACTCGATCCTGGATATTTCTACCACCGTCGACGGCTCCGACGGCATCGACCGGGACGAGGCCGAAATCCTGCACCGCTACGGGTTCAACACCCTGGATTCGGACTCTCTGGCGGATATGGAGCAGGCGGCCGAGGACTCCCTCCACGATTGGTTGAGGGCCGAACTCCCCGAGCACGGAATGACCGCCGTGCGCAAGCGCCTCGAGGACCTGTATCGAAAACTCACGCCGAGGGACGCCGAGTCGGTGACGGCCGAGATCGACCACGTGTGCCCCGAGATCGAGGAGAGCCGCCCCCACCGTGAGCGCTTCCGGGTTCTCCTTCCCCCCGAGGCGGGGGCGGCGTTGGTCATGGTGGGGGCCACGGCGGGATTGGTGCGACCCCGGAACTACGGCGTGACCCTGGTCGCGCTCATGACCGTCGTCAGCGTCGCCTCCCAGTTCCTCTTTCGCTCCACGGTCGTGAAGAGACAGCCGATCTACTCGCACCTGGGCGAGCTTCTGCCGTGGCTCTTGCTTCCCGCTCTGGGTGGACTGACCACATTCGCCGACGTATCCCTGCCCTACCCCGGGATCCTGGCGGTGGTCGCGGCCCTCGGGTTGATCGCCGCCCTGACCAGTTCGTGGTTCAACTCCATCGACGCCTGGACCCGCGAGCTGCACGTCAACGGCGACGCCAACCTGCTACTCGACCGGATCCGGAGCGTCGGTTGGAACGAGTGGGTCCTGGCCGGCCCCCGTCTACGGTTGGCCGCGATGGTCGAGGGTGTGATCGGCCACCTGGAGCAGGGTGACGAGCTCCTCATGAAACTGCTGAACGAGCAGCCCCCCGACAGCGAGGTGAACATCGCCGACGGCGGGCCCGTTCTGCGGGGCCGGGCGAGTCTCGCCCCGATGATCAAGGCGGTACGGAGCGAGCTGGTGGAGGCCCTCCTGGCCGGCTTCGACGATGTGTGGCGCAACATCGGCCAGAGCGATTCCAACACCTCCAGCCCGTTCTCCGAACGGGTCAAGCAGGAGGTGGCGAGTGTTCGTTCCCAGATCTACCGGCCCCTGGATATCGACCAGTCCGGCCCCCAGTCCGCCATCCTCAGCGCCCACCACGAGATGCAACGGGAGCTTTCGGAGCAGTCAGGTGCCACCACCGACCTGCCCAGGTTCTCGATCCACAGTGAGATGAGGCAGTTCGTGTCACCGGACCAGAAACGGTTCCTGGAGGACTCCGCCGAGGCCGTCCATCTGGTGAGTTTCGTGCCCGAGGATCTCAACATCGAGGGGTTCGGTGACGCCGTGGAGGTGCACAAGCCCATCGCGGGGGCCCTGCGACTGGTTGGCTATTTCAAGCACGCGATCAGCTGGGTCGGAGCGTCGGACTCACCAACCGGATAGAGGTACGGGGAGGACCGAACCCCGGGGTCGAGGTCTCCCGCTCCCCGACCGCTGGGGGCGGCACCGGTTGCAGGTCCCCGCTGGTCCGCCTGGCGACCCATCGGCCATTCGGGCATGCCGGCGGCGCCCGACGCCGAAATCGCCCTGCCCTCTCAGCCCCTCGGCCATTCGGGCATACCGGCCAGCTGGCCCAGGTTCGCATGGAGGGCGTCGGCCATTCTCTCCCCCGGCGGCGGCCGGCGCCGGGCCAGACTCTCGAACGCCGAGCCGAAGAACGCCAGCCACTGGTCATAGTTCACTGCCAGGGGGTTCCCACCGTAGGCGGCCACCTTGGCGATGTTCCCCGCCGCGGCGGTGGTGTGGGCGGCCAGCAGCAGAGCCTCGAAACGGGGATGGCCACCCACGGCGGGACCGCTGGCACCTCTCTCGCTCTCGACCCGACCCGCGTACTCGGGGTCGACCTGGGTTCGGAGCCCCCAGTAGGCCCTGACCAGCAACTCGACGGTGGCGGGCGAGGTGGCCATGGTCAGGAAGTGCCAGGTGTCGTATCCCCTCACGTACATGAGGCGGGCCCACTGGTCGACCCCCCGGCCATCGATCTCGGTTCCGATGGTGGTGAGCACCGACCAACCCGGGAGGGGCAGGCCGGCGCGGGTGGGGAGGTCGGAAAGCAGATGGGCCACCTCGCGTCCCAGGGCGACCAGGGGGTTGGGGACGCGGTCGGCGGAGGTGCGGTGCACGAAGACCCCCGCCCCGGGGACGGCCCCGGTGACGGTTCCCCTCATGATGTCCAGGGTTCCGAACACCAGACCCAGCAGGGGATCGTGTCCGAAGGTCTGTACCCGGTGGGTTCTTCCGGCCATGCCCGGTATGGGCCGTCCCCTCCGTGTCGCCATGGCGTCGAAGGACACCGGGGCCTGGCGGGCCAGCCAGTTGTCGCTGTCAACGCCCAGATCCCGCAGGGCGGAGGTCAGCCAGCTGCCGCTTCTGTATCGACCCCGCCACCGCACCGGGCGGGGTACCTTCACCACCAGGAAGTCGACGATGGTGGCCACCACCCCCACCCCGGCGGCGAAGAGGAGGTCGTAGGGGTCCAGGCGGACACGGTGGTCGGCATCCCCCTGGGCCTCCCGCTCGATCCGGGCCGCCACACCGGGTGTCAG
>JALSTE010000407.1 GCA_026983855.1 Acidimicrobiia bacterium | reverse complement strand
CCTCGATGGCGTCCTGCAGCACCCCCACCCGCTGAGCCCCGGCGATGACCGCCCGCACCCCGGTCCAGGTGGCCATACGCGCCGCCTCCAGCTTCGATGCCATCCCGCCGCTTCCGTGGGTTCCGGCCCCCCCGGCCAGGTCACGCAGCTCCTGGTCGACCTCAATGACCTGCTCGATGAGCGAGGCCTCGGGGTCCACCCGGGGGTCGGCGGTGAGAAGACCGGGGGCGTCGGTCAACAGCAGCAGCAGATCGGCGTTGATCAGATTCGAGACCAGGGCGGCCAGACGGTCGTTGTCGCCGTAGCGCAATTCGTCGTCGGCTATGGCGTCGTTCTCGTTCACCACCGGGACCACGGCCATGTTGAGGAGGGTTTCGATGGTCGAACGGGCGTGCACGTACTGCTGGCGGACCATGAAGTCCAGGGGGGCCAGCAGGGCCTGACCCGCCACCAGACCCCGGGCCGCCAGAAGCTCCCGGTACACCCTCATCAATTCGATCTGACCCACGGCCGAGACGGCCTGGAGGGTCCGGGCGTCGGAGGGCCGGGGGATCCCCAGCACCTGGGCCCCGGCGGTCACCGCCCCGGAGGTGACGATCACGATCTCGTGACCCAGTCGCCGGGCGTTGTCCACCTCGGTGCAGAGCTTGTCCAGGGCCCGGGTGTCGACGGCGCCGTCGGCCGCGGTCACCGAGGAGGTACCGATCTTGACCACCACCCTCACTGACCCCGCCTCCCGGTGCGGATCGAATCTTTCATGTCCACGGTGGATCCCGTCGTCGTCAATCGTCGGGTTCGTAGGTGAAGACGAAATCACCGATCACCACGGTGTCACCCGATCGGGCCCCGGCCCGGGAAAGGCTACGGAACACGTCGAGTCCCTCGAGTCGGTGGTGGACGAAGTCCAGGGCCCCGGCATCGGTCAGGTCGGAGACGGCCACCGCCCGACGGGCCTCCCGACCCAGCACCTCGAAGGACGCGTCGTCATGCCTGATGATCTCGACCCCCTCGGGCGCCGGCCGGTGCACCACGAACCCCTCCTCGGTGCCCTCGGCCTCCCTCACCTCGCGCACCATCGTCAGCAGGGTGCCGACGAGGGCCTCCACCCCCTCTCCGGTGGCGGCGCTGATACGGCGCCCCTCCCACTCGAAATGGGCGGCGTCGGCCTTGGTTCCCACCACCAGCCGGGGGCGGTCGAGCAGTTCGGGTTGGTAGTCACCGAGCTCGCGGATCAGGATCTCCTCCTGGTCGGCCGGGGACATCTGCTCGACCGAGGCCAGATCCAGCATCACGAGCAGGACCCTGGCCCTCTCCACGTGGCGCAGGAACTGGTGACCCAGACCCCGCCCCTCGGCCGCACCCTCGATCAGGCCGGGGATGTCGGCCACCACCATCTCCCCCTCATCTCGCCTCACCACCCCCAGATTGGGAACGAGGGTGGTGAACGGGTAGTCGGCGATCTTGGGGCGGGCGGCGGAGATGCGGGAGATCAGGGTGCTCTTGCCGGCGTTGGGAACGCCGATGAGGGCCACGTCGGCCAGCAGTTTGAGCTCCAGACGGAGCCATCTCTCCTCCCCGACCTCCCCTTGCTCGGCGAAGGCCGGTGCCCGCCGCCGGTTCGACAGGAAGCGGGCGTTGCCCCTACCTCCCCTCCCCCCCTCGGCGGCGAGGAAGCGGTCCCCCTGGTTGACCAGGTCGGCGAGGACGTTGCCCTCCTGGTCCTTGATGGTGGTTCCCTCCGGAACCAGGGCGATGGTCTCCCGACCCGATCGACCGTGCTTCTTCTTGCCCTGGCCATGGGAACCGTCGGCCCCCCGTCGGAACGGGAAGTCCCGAAAGGCCAGCAGTGAGGCGATGTTCCGGTCGGCCACCACCCACACGTCACCTCCGGCACCGCCATCACCACCGTCGGGGCCGCCATGGGAGACGTGGGCCTCACGCCGGAAGGACACGCAGCCGGCACCCCCGTTACCCCCCTTGGCGTGGAGATTGCAGGAGTCGACGAATTGAGACATCGGTTCGAGGATAAGGGCCGGTACCGGCGGACCGGCCGGTCGTCACCGGTGGTGGGGCGGAATGCTTCTCCGCCCCCGCCGGCTCAGACCTCGACCACGTCGACCAGCCGCCGGCCCCGACGGCGGCCGAACTTGACCACACCGTCGGCGGTGGCGAACAGGGTGTCATCGCCGCCCCGGCCCACGTTCAGCCCGGGATGGAAACGGGTACCCCGCTGGCGCATGATTATGCCGCCCGCCCTGATGGTCTGGCCGTCGTAGACCTTCACCCCGAGGCGCTTGGATACCGAATCGCGGCCGTTCCTGGTTGAACCGCCGCCCTTGGTCTTTGACATGAGAGCTCAGCTCCTGGTGATACCGGTTATCTCGACGGAGGTGTACCGCTGGCGGTGCCCCCATCGACGACGGTTGTTGGTCTTGTTCTTGTAGGTGAAGCCGTTGATCTTGGGACCCTTGACCTCACCGAGCACCCGGGCGGTGACCGAAACCCCCTCCAGCTCGGCGGGAGTGGCCAGCACGTCCTCACCGTCGACGAGAAGAACCGGGGTGA
>JALSTE010000406.1 GCA_026983855.1 Acidimicrobiia bacterium | reverse complement strand
AGTCGTCCACGACGTGGCCGAGTAGATCCTCGGGGACGTCGTGGACCCGGAGAGCCGTGAGGTAGCGATCGAGCAGGTGCTCCTCGTGCCGGCGACGCAACTCGACGTCCATGCTGGTGCCCAGCAGGAAAGCCAGGTCCGTGGCCCCCCCGGTGTACATGGCGGTCTGCCAGTCGATGATGGTGACTCCGCCGCCGGGATGGAACAACAGGTTCTCCAGGCGGTAGTCGGCGTGCCCGATGGTCATGGGCCGGCGGGACATCGATATGAGCCATTCGCCGAGGTGGGGGGCGAAGCGGGTCAGCATGTCCATGGATTCGGAGGGGAGACCGGCACCGAACCGAGCGGCGAATCGCTCCAGGCTGCCCTCCACCGCGGCCTGCAGGTTGGCGGCCCCCTTGCGGTGGGCGATGGTGGGTACCCACGAGAGTTTCTCGGGTCGGGGCTGCCCCCACCAGGTGGCGTGGTAGGAGCCCAGGGCGTCGACGGCGGCGGATATCTCGGCCAGGGTCGCTCCCTCGACCTGGTCCCCCGAGGAGGCGGGAGCGAGGTCGGCCAGTATCAGGGCGTAGCGGTCACGATCGATGTCGACCCCGTTGAAGACGCAGTGGGGGACCGAGACCGTGGGCGGTAGCTGTTCGGCCAGGTGGGCGTAGAACATCGCCTCCCGCCACCAGGTGTTCAGGAGCTTTCCCACCTTGCGGCCCCCCTCGCTGGTGGTGGGGAGCTTGAGTATCAGCGACTCGGGACCCCTCTCGGGGCCCTCGTAGGTGGGGCGCAGCCGGGCCAGGGACCCCAGGAAGGCGAAGCCCTCGCCGAAGGGTTCCACCTCGAGTTCGACCACCGTCAGTTCCGGTCGACCCGGGGCCCAACCGCCGTCACGGAGGGCGTCGGTGAGCCATTCGGCGTCGATCTCATCGGTGTGGACCGGTAGTTGCTCAGTCATCGCCTCGAATTGTGGGGTCGGGGGCCGGGTGGTGACTCTACCGAGTCGATTCCATCGCATCTCAAATGGATTCGGCTCAAGCGGTGCCGGGCCGGTGCTCGGCGAACCGCTGTGTCCACCAGTCCAACAGATCGGCGGTCAGATCCTCGCCATGACCGGTGAACATGTGCCCGGCCCCGGGGACGATCCTCAGCTCGCCCCCGGCGATCATGTGCACCATTCGACTGGCCATGTGGGGCAGGATCTCGTCGGCGTCACCGTGGATCAGCAGCAGTGGGGTGGGGGAGAGACCGTCGGCCTCCTCACACCCCGGGGCCTGGGTGGCGAGGGTCACCACCCCGGAACAGTGGCCCCCGAACGCCAGGGCCGACCTCACCGCCACCGCACCCCCGAAACTGTGGCCCATCACCCCTACCGCCCGGGCACCGGTGAGGGTCGCCATCTCGGCCGCCGCCGCCATGTCGTGCACACAGGCCTCCAGCTCGCCCGGCGACCGGTATCCGACCCGCAGGGAGCCGATTCCGACCCCGGCCAGCTCATCGGCCAGGCGTGGGTACAGGGCCTCAGCCGGACCCAGGAGGCCGCCCATGGCCCCACCCCCCATGAGAACCACCCCCTCGGCCTCGAACGGCGCCCGCCACAGCACCGTGAGCAGTCCCGACGTCGTGTACACCTCGATGTGGCGCAGGTTGGGGGTGACCAGGTGTTCGGCCACGGCCAGGGCCCCGATCGTGTCCAGCGGGGTTCCCCCGGTATCACTCATGTCGCCTCCCGGGCACCGGTTCTACCAGGGGAGGGGCGAAACCTCGACATCCCCTCCCCGTTTCCGGGAGAGGGGATGTCGTCAACCTGACCACCTTCGGAAGGAGGGGTCCGGAGGGGGCCGGCGAACCGTTCCGTCGCAGGGCGCCACCCCCCAGTGCGCCGCCCTGCGACGGAACCCAGACGTCCCGGAAGGCCCACGCTCTGCCGGGACTCGATTGCCAGGTGTCCGCTGCAGAAAGCAAGTTAGCCTCACTCTGAGTGAGGTGTCAATAGTCACATACATGACAAATTCATGAAGTACCCTGAGTGGGGTCGGGAGGGGTACCCTGTCAGATCCTGGCGCCGTGGCCGAGTGGTTAGGCAGTGGCCTGCAAAGCCATGTACACCGGTTCGAATCCGGTCGGCGCCTCAGAATCGCTCCTTCGGGCATGTCGGGGTCGGTGGTCGACGTGCTATCTTGAGCGATCCCAGGGCCGTTGGCGCAGTTGGTTAGCGCGCTTGCATGACACGCAAGAGGTCACAGGTTCGACTCCTGTACGGCCCACTGGGTTGTAGCCACGAGTTCGCGACACCTGCGGTGTCGCTCATGCGTGGATGGGTTGTCTCCCTCGGTCGGCGAAGCCTCCCTCGTCGTGGGCCTCGAACAGACGCCGGTCGGCCCTCCTCCCCGGGGTGGGGCCCCAACCCCACCGGGGCCGTGTTGTGGCCACGAGTTCGCGACACCTGTGGTGTCGCTCATGCGTGGATGGTGTTGTGGCCACGAGTTCGCGACACCTGTGGTGTCGCTCATGCGTGGATGGTGTTGTGGCCACGAGTTCGCGACACCTGTGGTGTCGCTCATGCGTGGATGGTGTTGT
>JALSTE010000405.1 GCA_026983855.1 Acidimicrobiia bacterium | reverse complement strand
AGTGGGGAGCCGGATCCCCTACGACCCCATGTTCGCCGACATCGAACTCCGGCTGGAGGCCATGGACCGGACCGGGGTGGACACTGAACTGCTGTCCCTGCCCGGTCTGTTCGGGATCGACTCCCTGGGGGTCGAGGAGGCGCTGCCCCTGTGCCGCCTTTTCAACGACGGGGTGGCGGCGATCGTGGCCGCCCACCCCGGCCGGTTCGCGGCCCTGGCGGCGGTACCCCTCGCCGACGCCGGGGTGGCCGCCACCGAGTACCGCCGGGCCCGCAACGAACTGGGCCTCAGTGGGGTGATCCTGCCCGGAGACGCCTTCGTGAGCGTGGAGCGGGCCCGGACCATGGCCCCCGTCCTCGACAGCGTCGCCCGGGAGGGGGGAATGGTGTTCGTTCATCCCGGCCCCCTACCAGCGACGGGCGGGCCGGCCCCCGCCGCCCACTCCGACAGCCCCCTGATCCGTCGGGTCACCGTCGACATCCAGAACCGGTTGTCCGAGGTAATGGTCACCCTGGCCCTGACCGACCTCCTCGACCCCTGGCCCGACCTGCCGGTGCAGGTCGCCAACCTGGGGGGATCACTCCCGTTCATGATCGAGAGGATGGATCTCGTGCACGGGGCCCGACGCCCCGGTGAACCCCCGCCCTCCAGCGTCATGAGACCCCTTCACGTGGACTGCGCCACCATGGGACCCCGGGCCATCGAGCTGGCCGTGGCCGTCTACGGCGACGACCGGGTCATGATGGGAACCGACACCCCCGTGTTCGGGGCGCGGGGGGCATGGACGGCCCTGGAGGCCACGGACCTGAGCGAAGATCAGAGGAACCGGATCGCCCACGGCAACGCCGCCGAACTACTGGCCGGGGTCGCCGCCCCCTGAGGGGTGGGGCGGACCCGCACGGACCGCACGAGATCGACGCCCTCAGGCCGCCGCCCCCTGAGGGGTGGGAGGGGTGGGCCAGAGCGGGCGCCCTCCCACCCCACCGATCCCCTCCGACCGGTGGGCGAGGGTCAGCGACCGGCCGGCGCGACACCGGATCCCCCACGGCCGCCCGTCTCGACGAGGCGTGTCGAGATTCCCGATGATCTTCATCCCCCGGTTGCCGATCGGACCGGCGAGGGTGGGATCGGTCACACCTCCACGGGCGGATACGGGATGCCGGACCCTCCTGTCGTAGCCTCAGCCCGATCCGCGATTCACACCGGGAACCAGGGAGAGGGTCGTCATGTACGAATGGGCCGAGGAACACGAGATGCTCCGCAAGGCGATGAAGGACTTCATCGAGGCCGAGATCGTGCCCATACGGGACCAACTGGAGCACGGCGACCTTCCCCCCTACGACGTGCTGCGCAAGATGTTCCGCACCTTCGGCATGGACGAGATGGCCCGGGACTCCTTCGAGAAGAGGATCGCCCACGAGGAGGCGGTGGCCGCCGGGGAGATCGACCCGGCCGAGAAGCCCCCCGGCCGACCCGGCGGCGACCCCGCCTTCACCCTGATCCCCACCATCGAGCTCTGCCGCCACTGCCCGGGCATGGTCACCGCCATGGGTGTGTCCATGGGGCTCACCGCCTCGGCCATCTCCTCGCGGGGCACCATCGCCCAGAAGAAGCGCTGGGTGCCCGAGCTGCTGACCATGGAGAAGATCGGGGCCTGGGCCATAACCGAACCCAACTCCGGTTCCGACGCCTTCGGCTCGATGCTGTCCACCGCCCGTCGGGACGGCGAGGAGTACGTGCTCAACGGCTCCAAGACCTTCATCACCAACGGCCCCTACGCCGACACCATCGTCTTCATCTGCAAGCTGAACGAGGGAAACGATCCCGCCGAGCGCAAGGTGCTGAGCTTCGTCCTGGACCGGGGGATGCCCGGGCTGGAACAGTCACCACCCCTGCGCAAGATGGGTATGCACTCCTCCCCCACCGGCGAGCTCTTCCTCGATGACGTCAGGGTGGGTCGGGACCGACTCATCGGCGAGACCGAGGACGTGCCGGCGGGGGGTCGTTCGGGGGCCAAGGCCACCTTTCAGCAGGAACGGGCCGGGGTGGCGGCCATGGCCCTGGGGATCATCGAGCAGTGCCTGGACCAGTCGGTGCGCTACGCCCGGGACCGTCACCAGTTCGGACAGCGGATCGGGGACTTCCAGCTCATCCAGCAGAAACTGGCGTTCATGGAGGTGGCCCGCATGAACGTGCAGAACCTGGTGTTCCGCACCATCGAGCTGTCCAAGGCCGGAAAGACCATGACCTTCTCCGAGGCCTCGGCCATGAAGCTGTACTCGGCCCGTATGGCCACCGAGGTGGCCCTCGAGGCGGTGCAGCTCCACGGGGGCAACGGGTACATGTCGGAGTTCCACGTCGAGCAGTTGGCCCGCGACGCCAAGGTGCTGCAGATATACGCCGGAACCGACGAGATCCAGACCGTGGCCATAGCCCGCGACCTGCTGGGCCGACCCGAGAGCTGAGTTCCTCCCCCTTTCCATCCGGACGGGTTGGTCCCCAGGCCCCCGAAGGACCCGCCACCTACCCGGGCGTCGGTCAGCCGGTCCCCCGGACCGGCGGTGGTACC